>JBARNL010000510.1:0-6844 GCA_049802955.1 Candidatus Angelobacter sp. | reverse complement strand
CCGCGGGGCGGCTGCCTGAATATGTAAAAGCGGGGCGTAGAGACGTGGCATGCCACGTCTCTACGCCCCGCTTTTACATATTCAGGCAGCCGCCCCGCGGGCCCGTCGGGCTTTGTCAACAAAAGCCAGCCATGCTCTAGAACATGCGCCGGCATTCTCGACCAGAGGCATATGCCCGGAGTTGGGGATGATCATAACTTCAGAGTTTTTGATGCCTTTGCGGAACAAATCGGCGCAAGAGACATGCAGAACGCGGTCCTGGTCGCCCCAGACGATCAAAGCCGGCGCAGTGATGCTGGGCAGCCGTTCCGCGAGAGGCGGATCATTTATCTGCATCTCGGCGAAAATCTTTGCCGACTTGGCTGAATTGCGAATGGCATGATCGGCCAGATAACGCAACACAACTTTAGGAGTGTATCTCCGCCTGGCAAACACGTTGTTCAGCAGCCGATCGAACTCCTGGCGCGAGGTGGCCACCAGCCAGTTGTCGCCTTTGGCCACATCATTTGCCAGATCGCTCGCCACAGGCTCAGCCATGCCGTGCGACGCAATTAATCCAAGCGTCATCACTTCATCCGGATAGCGTGCAGCATACGCTGACGCGATAAAGCCGCCCATGGAGTGTCCGACCAGATGCATCCGCTTGATGCCAAGAGCCGGCAGAAATTGATGCAGGCGCTCGACTTGTGCCGAGTAGCCGTAAGAAGCACTTTCTATCCTGGTGCTTGCGCCCCATCCTGGCTGGTCCGGCGCGATTACGCGATACCGCTTCGTCAGCGGCTTGGCAAAACGGTTCCAACTATCGGCGGACGCGCCAAATCCATGCAGCAGCACCACGGTCTCGCACCTGGGCTCATCCTGACCGCCTTCAGAATAGACAATGCGGTGATCCCCTACCTGAACAAGATGGCGCTTCAGTCCGGAGGTAAACCGTTCCAGGCCGATCAGCATGGTCGCCAAATTTGCCATTGATTACTCTCCAGCTCCAATTCTGTCGCGAACGCAGGGCTGCGCACAAGACGTGGCATGCCACGTCTCCTCTAATTCTGTCACTTCGCTCCAAACCGCTTGAGAATTCATGGAGGTGGGTGCAGTCTTCTGCCCGGAAGCATGCGGTTCGGCGCGAGTCGGCCTCACCGCTTATACAAAATCCTAGGCGATTATCAACTCGCCGCCATTTTTCTTTTCTAACTCCATTGCGAGGTCGAGTGCCTTGATGGCGCATTCCACCTGATCGTCCGTAGGCGGCTGCGTGGTGATGCGCTGGAGCCATAGGCCCGGCTTGGTGAGCAGGGCGAAGAAAGATTTGCCGTGCTTGGCAGAGAAGCGGATCATTTCATACGAGACAGAAGCGATAACCGGCAGGAAAATTACGCGTAGAGCAAACTTGGCCCAGAATCCCTGAACGGGGAATGCGGCATAAACGAAGATCGAAATCAGCATGATCGTCATCAGGAAGCTGGTGCCGCAGCGCGGATGATAGGTGGAATATTTCTGCGCTCCGGCAATGGACGGCATGCCGCGATCCTCAAAAGCAAAAACGGTCTTGTGTTCCGCGCCGTGGTAGCGATAAACGCGCTTGATGTCTGACCACAAAGATATTCCCCATATGAACAGCAGGAAGAGCCCAATGCGGATGAAGCCATCGACCAGCGTGAAGGCGAAATTGTTGTTCAGCGCGTGCCAATGCGACTTCAGGCCTGTGGCGGCAGCGAGCGGAACAAATTTATACATGAAGATAAAAAAGCCGATCGATACAAACATGCTGCCAATCATGGCCCAGGAGCCGATCTCCGGCTTCTTTCCGCCTTCTTCCTTTGCGATCTCTTCCAGCCCAACGTTCAGAGAAAATTTTGAGGCAACAAAGCCCAGGCGCATGGCCTGACCCAGCGTGGCCAGTCCTCGGACGAACGGCCATCCCATCCATTTATGCTTTTCTGAGGGCCGGTGCAATGTCTCGCTGTGGGTAGTGATTTCCCCGCTGGGCTTGCGGATGGCAATCCCCCACGCGTGAGGCGAGCGCATCATTACGCCTTCCATCACGGCCTGACCGCCGACGAGGGTTTCCTCTCCACTTTCAAGGGCGGGAAGCAGTTGCAAAGCAGCAAGAAAACGCAGGAATGGGCGCCAGTATCTCATTGGTTTGTTAGATGATCCCTAAGCAGCCGACGCACCGCCGTTTCAAGGGGGGTTGGCGCAGGGCTGAAGTGCCTTCTAAAACAGTATTTTACGGGAATTCTGAAGAAAAGGACAGGAACAAATAGCAGTTGCTATCCTGCTAACGATGCAGGCTTTTGCCCAAACCGCCGACGCCGTGGCCGCCACCACCAAGAAGCTTGAAAAGGTGCGGCTGGTGGCGGAGTACTTCCGCTCGCGACCGGTGGATGAGGCTGCGCAGGCGGCAGTATTTCTCTCCGGTCGGGCCTTTCCTGCCTGGGAAGAAAGGACCTTGCAGGTTGGCGGCACCTTGCTGTGGCGCACCGTGGGAGAAATATCGGGCAAGGGAGAAGTTGCGATGACTGCCGCCTATCGCCGCTATGGCGATCTGGGCGCCGCAGCGCAGGATGTTCTGGAACACAGCGCAGCGGCGAAGAGTTCCTTGTCGCTTGCGGACCTGGCTTCGGCTTTCGACGAGTTGGCCCGAACGTCTACGGCGGCGCGCAAACTTAGTTTGCTGGAAGACTTGCTCCGTCGAGCGACAGCGCTGGAAGCGAAGTACATTATCAAGATCATCAGCGGCGATCTGCGCATTGGCTTGCGTGAAAGCCTGGTGGAAGAAGCCATCGCTAAGGCTTTCAACAAAAATGTGAAAGCGGTCCAGCGGGCCAACATGCTGCTGGGCGATATCGGGGACACGCTGCGGCTGGCGGCGGAGCACAAACTTGATCAGGCGCAGATGCGCCTCTTCCATCCTATTGGTTTCATGCTGGCCAGCCCCGCTCAGGATGCCGAAGAAGCGCTTTCTTACTTTGATCGAGCGGCGGTAGAAGACAAGTATGACGGAATACGAGCACAGGCGCACATTGGCGGCAAAGAAGACCCGCGCGTTCGCCTATTTTCACGGACTTTGGACGAAATCAGCCCGGCGTTTCCTGAACTGCCTCCGGCTCTCCAAGCTTTTCCCGACCCTTTGATCCTGGACGGAGAAATTCTGGCCTGGAGCCCGGATACGGCTCAGGCCCTGCCCTTCTCTGAGCTGCAAAAACGGTTAGGGCGAAAGACGGTATCAGAAGACATGCTGCGCCATGTCCCGGTGGTTTACATGGCCTTTGACGTTTTATATGCGGGCGGCGAACTGCTGATCGAAAAGCCGCTGGAAGAGAGAAGAAAAATTCTGGAACAAAGTTTTGCGTCGGCGCCGCAGGATGGCTTCATCGTGGAGCACAGCACAGCTACAGAAAATCCGCAGGGCAAGTTAGTGTTTGAACCGGCAATCGGAATAAAAAGCGGAGCGCCGCGTGTGATCCTTGCCCCCGCTGTTACGGCGGACTCACCGGAAAAGCTGGAAGAGATATTTACTGCGGCGCGTGCGCGCGGCAATGAGGGCCTGATGATTAAGGATGTGAATTCGCCTTATACGCCGGGCCGTCGAGGCAAGTCATGGCTGAAGCTAAAGAAAGAGCTGGCCACGCTGGATGTCGTGGTTACGGCTGTCGAGTGGGGCCATGGCAAGCGCAACAAAGTCCTGAGCGACTACACATTTGCAGTACGTGACGGCGAGAAACTATTGAATGTGGGCAAGGCTTATTCCGGGTTGACCGACGCCGAAATTGCCGAGATGACGGAATGGTTCAAGGCGCACACCATCGATGACCAGGGTTTCCGGCGGACGGTTGAGCCCAAGATTGTCCTGGAAGTAGCTTTCAATAACATGATGCGGTCCAGCCGGCATGAAAGCGGCTATGCGTTGCGCTTCCCACGCATTTTGCGCCTGCGGACGGACAAATCAGCGGATGAAATTGACACGCTGGAGACAGTGAAAGAGATTTTTGCCCGGCAGGCAAGCGGCGCAAAGCAGAAGGAAGCCGGCTAACGGCGGACCTTGAGCGGCTCATGCACACTTTTGCTGCCAATGGGAATTACGCAGCCATGAGCAATTTCACAGTCGGCATTTTCAAACTGAATGGTTGTGTGCATGATGTGGTATTCAACATTCAACAGGTCTTTTACCCGCCGCAAGATAATTTCACTCTCCGAAAGCGTCATATCGTCAATCCGCACATGGCAGGAGAGCGCGTGGGTATCTGAGCCAATGCTCCAGACGTGAACATCGTGAACATCGCGAACACCGGTAATATCTGTAAGGCTGGCGCTGATGCGCTCGGCGGAGAGCCCTTGCGGCGCGCCTTCCAGAAGAATATTCAGGGTTTCACGAATGATTCCGAATGATGACCAGAGAATCAGGCAGGCAATTCCGATGGAAAGAGCTGGATCGACCCACGTTCTTCCGGTCAACATAATGATCCAGCCGCCGACGATTACCGCTGCGGTGGAAAGCGTGTCGCCGAGCTGGTGAATGAAGGCGCTACGGATGTTTACGTCATGCGCGGCCTGGAACAGCACCCACGAGATCATGCCGTTCATCACAACGCCGATCACGGCAACCCAGATCATAATGCCCGGATGGACCGAGACCGGATGCCTCATCCTGAGAAAGGCTTCATAGAAAATGTAAAAAGCGATTGCCACGAGCGTGAGGGCATTAACGAAAGCGGCCAGCACGCCGGCACGGTGGTAGCCAAACGTCTTGGTGGCGTTAGGCGGGCGCGTTTGTATGAACACCGCGACCCATGACAGCAGAAGCGCCAGCAGGTCAGTTACGTTGTGGCCTGATTCCGAGAGTAGCGCCAGACTATGGGCACGGATTCCGGCAAAAAGAGTGATCAGCACATACGCAAAGGTGGCCGCAAGCGAATAGCGCAGAGCGCGGGCGCTCAATGGAGCATGCGGATGCGAGTGCGTATGGCCCATAAAAGTCAGTTTACCGCCGAATGATCCCGGATTCGAGCTTATCTTCTAATCTGAAAATAACTTATCTTCTAATGTGAAAATAATGTATGAGAATCGGTATGAGCATCTGAATCCATACTTGCGCAAATAAATACCCATTGTGAGCATCCGGCGCAAATCCATTCTCTCTCAGCATGGATTCTCATGCAGGCTGTCCGCCAAAGCCATATATTAAGTGTTTGTTGCGCGGATAGTAATGCAAGACCGCCATCCGCATGGCACGAAACTTGCATCAGATTAGCGTAGGGTTGGTGTGTTCATACCTTAGAATCCATGATATTCGCCAGCCTGATTTGGAGCGCGCAATGAGAACCCCTATATATTTCGTGGCTTTTGGCTTTGTATTGTCCGTAAGCGCCTTGACGGCGCAGACTTCACAGCCGCAGCAACCAACAACGCCAGTTAACCCCAGCACTCCGGCTACCCACGTAGGGGATGGCGCACAGAGCAAGGCCGGAACTCCGGTGCAGCCCACCACTGCGCCTGCAACGACGGGAGGAGTGTCAGGGGCCGCAAGTTCCAGCACTGCGCAGACTCCGGACACCCAGAACTCCGCTGGCGGCGTAAGCACCATGAGCGACTCCGATCTGCAAAGCCAGATTCAAAATGCCTTGAGCAAGGAGCCTACGCTTAGCGGTGACAGCCCGCACGTAAATGTTTCCGGAGACACAGTCGAACTGGCGGGCAATGTTGGCACCAACAAAGAGAAGATCACGGCAACACGGATCGTTCAATCCTACAGCGGCAGCAAGAAGCTGGTTAACCAGCTTACGATCAGCCCACGGAGCGAGAAATCTTCACCGGCATCGGCGGATAATCCGGGCAGCACGGCAAATCCGGCCAATAATCCTGAACCCAACAAAGGCACACCGCCTTCGAGCTCAAAGCCGCCGCAAAAGTAAGCGAGAGGTTGGCGAGAACCATCTAGTAAGGAAATCTTGCCTGTGGCAGATCAGCCGTTCTATTAACGGTCGAGCTTGTGGAAGGTTCAGACTTCAGCCGGAACTTGGCTCCTTCCAGGCGAAGCAGCTTCTCCTTGGTACTAAGTCCTCCGCCGTAACCCGTTAATGTCCCATTTGCACCGAGAACTCTGTGGCATGGGACAACAATTGCAATGGGATTGTCGTGATTCGCCTGGCCCACGGCGCGGAAGGCATTCGGGCGGCCAATGGCGTCGGCGATGTCGCCATAAGAGCAGGTTTCACCGTAGGGAATGCGCAGCAGGGCCTGCCAGCAATCTTTCTGAAACTGCGTTCCAACCAGGTCGAGATCACAAGTGAACGCCCGCAATTCACCGCGAAAGTAGCTCTCGAGTTGCGAAATGTAGGGCCGCAGATGTTCTGGCGACTCAATCCAAGTTTCATCCTTGCCGGGATGCGGCATGGCGCCTTTGTAAAAGTGCAGACAACGCAGGCCTTTGTCAGTGGCGGCGAGCAGCAAAGGCCCTACTACCAAGGAATCAATCCGAGCGAAATAAACGGTTTTTACTTCAGGCATGCGAGGATTTTAGCAGCGCAAGGCACGCGAAATAAAAAATCCAGCAGGTGCTCTGACCTTACAACACGGGATGGCACAAACACATCTATTTCAACACTGCTGCTAAACACAGCGGTTGCGTTTATTTGAAAGTGATTTTAAGCAGTGTTCTGCTGGCTGCGTGCAATGATTGAAATGTTTGCACGGATATCAGGCCAGAGGGCCCCAGGGTCAGGTTGTACCGATAGTCGTTTTCGGCCTCGATACTTCAGGTTGGGGTTTCCCTCAGTTCTGATTTCTTCACGCCGTCGAGAGCTTCCTCAGAACACTGACAGGTGAAGGAACCATGGACATTCGC
>JBARNL010000509.1:0-9652 GCA_049802955.1 Candidatus Angelobacter sp. | reverse complement strand
AGCTAGGGTTGAAATCAGAGGGAAGGAAGCCGGGAGACGGCAAAGAAGCGATATCAACGCAGAAATCTTCTGTTTTAAGACCTTCTGTTTTCCCGCTTTCTTACCAGCAGGAGCAGCTTTGGTTTCTGGATCGATTCGAGCCTGGCAGCGACTTCTACAACGTGCCCCTAGCCTGGAAGCTTGAGGGCAACCTGGACGCCGCCGTGCTGGAGCGGAGCATGCAGGAGGTCATACGACGGCATGAAATCCTGCGGACCTGCTTTGTGATGGACGAACACGGAGAACTGAAACAGAAAGTTGTTGGGGAGAAACTCGATATCCGATTGCCGGTAATGGATTTTCGGCAGTTAGAGGCAGGCGCGCGGGAGGAACAGGCGAAGAAGATTTTAGCGGAGGAGGGGAGCAAGCCTTTTGATTTAACCCAGACGCCATTGTTGCGGGGCGTATTGATACGGCTGGAAGAAAGAGAGCACCTTTTGGGGCTGACGCTGCACCACATTCTTTGTGACGACTGGTCATTGAGAATATTGATGAAAGAGTTGGGGAAATTATATGAGGCGTATGGAAGAGGAGAAGAGTCGCCGCTGCCGGAATTGGGAGTGCAATACGGGGAGTATGCGCTGGAGCAGAGGGAAAGGCTGCGTGGAGGTGGGTTAGAGCGGCAGATGGAGTACTGGAAAGAACAGCTCAAAGGGATGCCGCAAGTGCTGGAGCTGCCGACAGACCATGCGCGGCCCGTGCGACAGAGCTTCCGCGGAGGAATAGAGCAGCGAAGTTTAAGCAGTGACCTGTTGGAACGTGTAAATGCGTTAGGAAAAGGAGAGCGGGCCAGCTCATTCATGACGCTGCTGGCGGTGTGCCAGGTGCTGCTGATGCGCTATAGCGGACAGGAAGATTTCGGAGTTGGCAGTGTAGTGGCCAATCGTAATCGAATAGAGATGGAACAAATCATCGGTTTCTTCCTGAACACGCTGGTGATACGCGCGAATTTGAGCGGCGGGCCTACTTTCCGCGAAGTACTGCGGCAAGTGCGGAAGGCGGCGCTGGGCGGGTACGAGCATCAGGATGTGTCATTTGAAAAATTGGTGGAAGAATTGGCACCGGACCGTGATGTCAGCCGTACACCTGTATTTCAAGTGCTGTTTACGTCGCTTGGCGAGCCGGACAAATTGGAATTCGGGGAATTGGAGTTGAGCAGCTTCGCGGTAGATATCGGGATGTCTAAGTTTGATCTCGTCGTGAGTGTGCAGGAGACCATGCAGGGTGCGGCGGTTACGATCAACTACACCACTGACTTGTTTGAAGCGGATACCATCCAGCGGATGCTGGGACATTACGAGCAGTTGCTGAAGGCGGTAGTGGAGAATCCGGCGCAGCGGGTTTGGGACCTGCCCTTGCTAACCGATGCAGAGATGGAGCAACTGGAAAGATGGAACCAGACCGCGAGAAGCTATCTGAGCGACAAGACCATCGCAGGATTAGTTGAAGAGCATGCGGCGAGGACACCGAACGCCATGGCGGTGGAGCACGAAGGGCAGGAATTGAAATATGGTGATTTGAATCGACAGGCAAACCGGTTAGCGCATTATCTGCGAACCTTGGGGGTAAAACCAGACACGCTGGTAGCCGTATGCGTGGACCGCAGCCTGGAAATGATTGTGGGGCTGCTTGCCGTGATGAAGGCGGGAGGGGCATATGTACCGCTGGATCCAGCATATCCGGCGGAGCGCTTGCGATTCATGCTGGAGGACAGCAGGCCGGCGGTGTTGTTGACACAAAGCGATCTTCGCGGCTTGTTCACGGAAATCAGAGAGGACCTGAAGGTAATTGACCTGAGACGCACAGAGGCGTGGAGTAACCAACCCGACTCGAACCCGGAGCGCACCACTATTGGCTTGAAAGCCAAGGATCTGGCTTACGTCATTTATACCTCGGGCTCTACTGGTTTGCCCAAAGGCGTTGCTATGCCAGTGCATGGCGCAATGAACATGATTGTGTGGCAGATGAATGAATCAGCGTGGGCTGCACCACAGCGCACCCTGCAGTTTGCCGCGCTCGGGTTTGATGTTTCATTTCAAGAGATCTTCAGCACCTTATGCGCAGGCGGCACTTTGGTCTTGATCGATGAAGAGAAAAGGCGCAATGCCACAGAGATGGCGCGCTATGTGATGGAAAAAGGCGTTCAGCGATTGTTTCTTCCTGTTGTGGGCCTGCAAATGTTTGCCGAGGGCGTGGCCGAGATTGGGAAGCCGTTTGATTCTGGGCTGCAGGAAATCAACGTAGCCGGGGAGCAACTGCGCATTAATGACAAGATAAGGGCGCTCTCCAAACAGTTGAAGCACTGCCGGTTGAACAATCATTACGGTCCGACAGAGACTCACGCGGCAAGTGCATACCATTTGGGTATGGAAAACGATCGTTGGCCCGTGTTGCCGCCGATTGGGCAGCCGATTGCTAATGCGCAAATTTACATATTGGATAAGCATGAGCAGCTTGTTCCCGTGGGAGTGGCAGGAGAACTGTATATCGGGGGAGCGGGCGTCGCACGCGGGTATTTGAACCGTCAAGATTTGACAGAAAAATGTTTCCTGAAGAATCGGTTTGCCAAAGCAGAGGGATCGCGGATGTACCGGTCTGGAGATCTTGGGAGATGGCGGCCGGATGGGACGATTGAGTTTATGGGACGGAACGATTCCCAAGTGAAGATACGCGGCTATCGCGTGGAATTGGGTGAGATTGAGGCGATGCTGCAACAGCAGAGCGGGATACGGGGCTGTGCCGTAGTGGCGAAGACGGGCGCAAACGGAAGTAAACGGCTGGTGGCGTATGTGGTTGGAGAACGGGATTGTGATGAGTTGCGGCGAAATCTCAAAGATAAGCTTCCGGCGTACATGGTTCCGAGCGTCATTGTGGCCTTGCCGGAGTTGCCGCTCTCGGGCAATGGGAAAGTAGACCGGGAGTCATTGGAAAACCGAGAGGACCTGGGTTCGGGAGCCGAGTACTACGAAGCTCCCCGCAATGCGGTAGAGGAGCAACTGGCAGAGATTTGGACCCAGGCGCTGGAAATCACGCGAGTTGGGAGACACGATAATTTCTTTGATCTGGGAGGGCACTCATTGCTTGCGACATTAGTAGCGACGAGGATGGGAAACACGTTTGAAACACAGGTCCCGGTACGAGCATTATTCGAGTCGCCCACGATTGCGGAGCTGGCAGAGGTAATAGAAGCCAGGCTGAAATTATCGGGAAGGGAATCAGGAAGCGACAAGAGACCAATCCGAAAGCCGGAAATTTCTGCTCCAAGACCTTCTTTTTTTCCGTTGTCATACCAGCAGGAGCAGCTTTGGGTACTGGACCGGTTCAATCCCGGCAATGCGTTCTACAACATTCCTATGACCTGGAGGCTCAAAGGCGATCTCAATGTCCCCCGGCTAGAGAAATGTCTGCAGGAGGTGGTGCGTCGACATGAAATCCTGCGGACCTGTTTTGTCCTGGACGAACACCAGGAGCCAAGACAGAAGGTTGTTGGAGATCTCGATATAAAACTGCCGGCAGTAGACGTAAGAACGTTAGAGGCAGGCGGGCCGGAAGAGCAGGCAAAGAAGGTCGTGGCCTCCGCGGCTGGAAAAGCGTTTGATTTAGGCCATGCGCCCTTGCTGCGCGCAGTGTTGGTACAGACGGGAGACAAGGAGCATGTTTTAGGTCTCACGCTGCACCACATCATTTGTGACGACTGGTCATTAGGGCTCTTGATGAAGGAGTTGGGGAAATTGTATGAGGCGTATGGAAGAGGAGAAGAGTCGCCGCTGCCGGAATTGGAAATGCAATATGGGGAGTATGCGCTGGAGCAGAGGGAAGGGTTGAGTGAAGGAAAGTTCCAACAGCAGATGGAGTACTGGAAAGGACAGTTGGAGGGGATGCCTCAGGTGCTGGAATTGCCGACAGACCACCTACGGCCGGAGAGAGAGAGTTTCCGCGGAGCGTCAGAACAACGAATGCTGCCTGGCGGCTTGCTGGAAGGCTTGAATGCCCTGGGGAGAGCGGAAAAGGCGAGCTTGCTCATGACGATGCTGGCTGCTTTTCAGGTGCTGCTGATGAGGTACAGCGGTCAGGAGGATTTTGGAGTTGGCACGGTGGTAGCCAACCGCAAGCGGATAGAGACAAAAGATCTGATTGGTTTTTTCCTGAACACGCTGGTGATACGCGCGAATCTGGGCGGCGAGCCAACCTTTCGCGAAATGCTGCGGAGGGTGCGGGAGTCAGTGCTGGGCGGGTATGAGCACCAGGATCTGGCATTCGAGAAGCTGGTGGAAGAATTGGCGCCGGTACGTGACGTTAGCCGCAGCCCTGTCTTTCAAGTAGCGTTTACGTTGCGAAGATCCATCGAGGGGAAATCGGAATTAGGCGGGTTGGAGATGGTCCCATTCGAACTGGATCCTGGTACGTCTAAGTTCGATCTGATAATGGGTGTAGAAGAAGCCGGGCAGAACGCAGTGATTGGCCTTAATTACAGCAAAGACTTATTTGAGGCGGAAACCATCCGGCACATGCTGGAACATTATGAGCGTCTTCTGGAAGGAATTGTTGCAGACGCTGACCAGCCAGTTTGGGCGTTGCCCATGATGAGCGAACTGGATGAGAAGGTGATGTCCGGCTGGAATTGCGCAAGACCGACTTCTCCTGAAGAGAAGAACATCATTGAGATTCTGGAAACTCAAGCAAAGAGCCGGCCGCAGGAACCGGCTGCAATCTTCGGTGAATCGCAACTCAGCTATGGGGAACTGAACAACAGGGCCAGCCAGGTTGGACATCATCTCGTATCCATGGGAGTGGGGCCAGAGTCACTCGTGGGCATTTTCATGCCGCCTTCGAAGGAGATGGTGGTGGCCATGCTGGGAGTGCTGAAAGCCGGTGGCGCATGGCTGCCTCTGGATGTCCTGAATCCCAAAGATCGTTTGCGGTCCATTATTGACAGTACACAAGTTGCCGTGTTGCTGACCGTGGAAGGCCTGCGCAAGCGTCTCCCGCAGACCAAGGCACGGGTGGTTTGTGTCGATTCGGATTCGGAAACGATAGGGCAGCACAGCGCAACAAACCTTGATGTTCAAATCAATCCCCAGACTCTTGCTTGTGTCGCCTGTACCGGCGTCCACGAAGGACGCGCCAAAGGTCTGATGCTTGAACACAGCGCGCTGATGAAGATTGTATCGGCATGCGACGCCGTTGATACGGCAAATCAAAATGGGCACGCCAAGATCCAAGACAATAGCTGTTTGGAAATTTGGCGGCGTTTGACGTCCAGTTCTTTCCTGATTTCCATCTCTGCCATACTTACACCCTTTGCAGAAGAACAACGAAACAGATTTAGGCCACGCGGCAATGCAGAGATATACATCCTCGATCCTCATCTCCAGCGTGTTGCGATTGGCGTTCCTGGGGAACTGTGGATTGGCGAACCTGCCGCAGGCCGCGGTTATCTGCGGCGGCCTTCGCTTACGGCGGAAAAGTACCTTCCCAATCCGTTTACATCGGAAATGGGTGGGCGTATGCGCGGGAGCGGGGAGCGCGCCCGATATAGGGAGGATGGAACTATCGAGCTTATGGGCAGACTTGATGATCGGGTGGAGATCGAAGGCTTACCGGTGGAACTGGGAGAGATTGAATCCGTTCTGGTGAACTATGAGAGCGTGCAGGAAGCTGCGGTAGTTGTACGTCCCGATGGCGAACTGGTTGCTTATGTCGTGGTCCACAACGGAAGGAGATTGGCTCAAAACGAGCTGAACAGCTACCTCGATGGCAAGCTGCCTGCCTACATGATTCCGCGCGCCTTTATTACATTACAGAAATTGCCGCTGAATGCCAGAGGTAAGGTGGATCGGGCCGCGCTGGCTGTTCTGGGTCAGGAGCAATTGAGCGAATTTGTGCTCCCGCGAACCGAGTTGGAACAAACCATTGCAACTGCCTGGCAGGCCGCTCTCGGGGTCGATCAGGTGGGAGTTCATGACAACTTTTTTGATCTTGGCGGGCATTCTCTCCTTATGATCCAGCTTCATCAGAAGCTGCGGGCGGACCTTGGAATTGAGATTGAACTTTTACATCTTTTTCAATTTTCCACAATTGATTCACTCGTCCGCTTTCTTCAAGCGGGTTACAACTTTGACGGAAAGTCCCGTGAAACGCGGGACCGGGCGGGAAAGCAAAAAAGCGCCGTCCAAAAATTTAAAAGGATGCAGACACAATGACCAGAGACGCGCTTGACGGAATAGCAATCATTGGCATGGCGGGACGATTTCCCCGAGCCCGCAATCTCCAGCAGTTCTGGGAGAACCTCCGCCAGGGAATCGAAGGAACATCGTTTTTCTCGGACCAGGAGTTGGAACAGGCCGGAATCCCCTCTGAGCTGCTGCGCCATCCGAACTATGTAAAAGCAAGGGGAGTGCTGGAGGACGCTGATTTGTTCGATGCCGGTTTCTGGGGTTACTCGCCGCGTGAGGCGGAATTGACGGACCCGCAGATACGGTTGTTTCTGGAGTGCGCGTGGGAAGTCCTGGAATCGGCGGGATGGGACCCGGAGAAATTTCCCGGGATGATAGGCGTCTATGCCGGAATGTCATTCACCTCTTATATATGGCAACTTGCAGGAGAGGATACGGAAGGAGACTCCGTAAGCGCTTTTCGGGTCCTGATGGGTGGCGCGGAAAAGGACCATTTGGCGACGACCGTCTCTTACCGCCTTAACCTGCGCGGTCCCAGTCTCAATATCCAAACTGCATGTTCAACCTCGCTCGCTGCCGTTCATGCGGCTGCTCGAGCGGTGATGACCTATGAGTGCGATATGGCGTTGGCCGGCGGTGCTACCGTCAGCGTGCCCCAGCGCAGCGGCTACATGTACGAGCCTGGAGGTATTGCTTCCGTGGACGGGCACTGCCGCAGCTTTGATGCCGATGCCAGCGGCTCAGTGAGCGGTGACGGAGTTGGTGTTGTTCTTTTGAAGCGTCTGGAGGACGCGGTTGCTGCCGGCGATACGATTTATGCGGTTATTAAGGGCTCGGCAATCAACAATGATGGCCGCAGAAAAGTTGGTTTCACTGCGCCTGCGGTTGAAGGGCAGGCAGAAGTCATTGCTATGGCGCTGGCGGCAGCGGAAGCGGAATGCGAAAGCATTGGCTATGTGGAAGCTCATGGGAGTGCCACAACCATGGGAGACCCGATTGAGATAGCCGCGCTGAATCAAGTTTATGGCCAGGCCGGCCTAAAGCCCGCAAGCATTGCCGTGGGATCTGTGAAGAGCAATATTGGACATTTGAACGCGGCCGCCGGAGTGGCGGGGTTGATTAAGACCATTTTGGCCCTGCAGCATGGCTATATTCCGCCTTCCCTGAACTTCCGCCAGGCGAACCCAAAAATTCCTTTCGAACGCGGTCCTTTCCGCGTCAATCACACGCTAACGCCATGGCCGGAGACCAATAAGCCGAGGCGGGCAGGAGTAAGTTCATTCGGGATCGGCGGCACCAATGTGCATGTGATTTTGGAGGAAGCGCCGGAGACGAAGCCATCAGAGCCGGCAAAACCCTGGCAACTCATGGTGATCTCTGCCAGGAGCCGGCAGGTGCTGGAGCGAGCTACGGACCAATTAACTGCACATGTTTCAGAACATCCGGAACAGAACTTTGCCGATGTTGCATTCACTTTGCAGCAAGGTAGAAAGGCTTTCGAGCACAGGCGCGTGGTTGTCTCTCGCGATGCTTCCGCCGCAGCAACCCTCTTACAGGCCCGGACTCCTGCCCATGTATTCACTGCTGTGGCACCGTCCGGGCGGCGTCCTGTTGCTTTCCTGTTGCCGGGTTTGGGAGATCAATACCTGGATATGGGCCGAGGCTTATATGAATCGGAGCCTGAGTTCGCGCGGCATGTGGACCATTGCTCCAGGTTTCTTCAGCCGCTTCTGGGAATTGACGTGCGCAAGGTCATGTATCCCGATCCTCGCGTGCGGCAGCAGAATGAAGTCAAGACGGAAGAGCGAATGAACTTCCGCAACCTGGTGCAGCGCGCGCGCCAGGAAAATTCTCCAGCTCTACAGGAAATTCATCGCACCTTGTGGGCCCAGCCCGCGCTCTTTGTCATTGAGTATGCGCTGGCCAAACTCTGGATGAGCTGGGGCGTGGTTCCAGAAAATATGATGGGATATAGCATTGGGGAATACGTGGCTGCTTGCCTGGCCGGCGTTATCTCTTTAGAAGACAGTTTGCGTATGCTCGCGGTGCGGGCGCAGAAAATTGAAGCGCTTGCCCCCGGCGCAATGCTTGCTATCGCTGCGTCTGAAGAAGAGGTCCGTCCGCTGCTCACCACGGAAGTCTCCATGGCGGGCATCAATGGCAAATCATTGTGCGTAGTTGCGGGCACGCAGGAGGCAATTGATGCATTGCAACAGCGGCTGCTTCGCGAAGGCGAACTGGTGTGCCGTCGGCTTCTTGCAACTCATGCTTTTCATTCACCGCTGATGGAGCCGGTGGCCGAGGAATTGACCAGGATTGCGCGCTCCATCCGTCTCAGCCCTCCCAAAATTCCTTATATCTCTAATGTGACCGGCAAGCCGATTACGGATTCTGAGGCCACTGACGCCACCTATTGGGCGCGGCACCTCACTCATCCGGTCCAGTTTGCGGCGGGCTTACAACACATGTGTTCGCCCTCCGCGCCGGTGTTCCTGGAGATTGGACCTGGTCAAATGCTAACTTCGCTTACTGAACAGTATCTTGCCGGCAGGGGTATGGCTGACAGGGTTGCGCTGGCTTCTCTGCCGCATGCGTCGGACGCGCAGCCGGATCGTGCTTTTATTCTCAGCACTCTTGGAAATTTATGGCTGGCAGGCATTGAACCCGACTGGACCGGCGTTCATCGCCATGAACGGAGAAGCCGCGTCCCGCTTCCAACATATCCTTTTGAGCGGCAACGCTATTGGCGTACACCCAGCAGACGGCCAATAGAAAGATGGGAAGCCGAACCGGCAAAGGCCAGCGGCGTAACTGCTCCGTTCGCGCAAGAAATGGTTGCGCCAAACCAAGGCGCCCAACCGGGGAACGGTGTGGAGAATTCGCGCTCATATCTGAGCGCCGAATATGTTGCGCCTCGTAATTCCACCGAGCAAAAGATCGTGGAGATATGGGAGGAATTGTTGGGGGTGCATCCCATTGGAGTTCATGACGAGTTTCTCCGCTTGGGCGGAAATTCGCTTTTAGCTATACGCGTAGCTGCGGAGTTGCGTGAGGCCTTTCAAATCGAGTTTCCCCTTGCTGGGCTGGTGAGCTCGCCCACCGTGTCTGATATCGCCCTATTTGTGGAGGACGCTCTGCTGACCATGATCGAAAACATGGATGAGTCTGCACTGTCCGGAATGGAGACAAGCGATGCCCGCTCATCCGCCGCTGATTGACAATAAACAATCTGGCGACAACACGAGTGTTCCTCGCCTTGAAACTATAGGTGTGATCGGGGCGGGAGTCATGGGCGTGGGCATGGCCCATGCACTGGCGCAGAGCGGGCTACGCACCCTGCTGATCGATGTTTCCGATTCCATTCTGCAGTCCGCACTTGGGCAGATCAGGAACAACATTCGTTTCCAGCGTTTATTTCACAAGAACCAGGGTAGTGG
>JBARNL010000508.1:0-4958 GCA_049802955.1 Candidatus Angelobacter sp. | reverse complement strand
TTTGCTCATCGGCCGGATATTGCGCTGCTTGATTTGCGTATGCCGCTCATGAGTGGCGTTGAAGCAGTCGCAAGGATTTACGAAAAGGAGCCTGGAGCGCGGCTGGCTATTCTTACAAGTTATGAGAGCGAAGAAGAGATTTACCGGGCCCTGCGCGCCGGTGCGCAAGGCTATGTATTGAAAGATGCGCCGGTTTCGGACCTGATTGGGTGCATTCGCGCAATAAGTGAAGGCAGAACATGGATTCCGCCCGATATTGGCGAAAAACTTGCCAAGCGAGTAAAAGGGCAGGAGCTGACGACGCGCGAGATGGAAGTTCTGCGTACCCTGGTGCTGGGCAAAAGCAACAAAGAGATTGGGACATTGCTTAAGATCGCCGAGAGCACAGTTAAAGTCCATGTAACACACGTTTTGGAAAAGCTGAAAGCCGGCGGCCGTACTGAGGCCATCAGCGTGGCCCTGAAGCGTGGCCTAATACGAATGGATTCCACTCAGGGGTAAACATTCCACCTCTGGGTAGATCAGGGAATCTAGCGCCCAAAGTCGTCATCGGACTGGGGGGAACAGCCTTGATCTATAAGTGGACCGCTAAAGCTAAAATGCAATTTTTTTGAGGAGAAATCATGGGGTCAAGATCGTTGCGGGAAGCGGTGAAATCAAAGGGAACGAAGAACGGCCATACGCATTTCTTGCGTACGGCGCCTGCTCCAGGAGAAGCACAGCGAAGGCTCGGCCAACTACGCAACGGCTTTCCGCAAACGGTGACAGAATTGGGCCAAGCGATCGCGGCCAAAATCGAATCCCACCAGCAGCTATTGAAAAGCGCAGTTTTGCAAACAATTTGGGAGCACCACCCCGTTAGCGTGATTGTTTGCGATGCCGGGGGAAAAATCATCATGGCAAAGGCCGTGGCAAAACAGATGGCGCGGATGGAGCCTGAAGGAATGCTCTTGAGCTCCGCACCCTCCATTTGGGGGATGTTGCTTCCGAGCACAAGCGGACGTGGCCCCACAGGATGGCCTCCGTTGAGCGCCTTGCTGGCGCGACCAATGGAATTGCGAGAATGCCGGCTCGTCAAATCTTGCAATACCGCGTATGACGTGATGTTCAGCTCCTCCCCCCTGACCACGGGAAGCCAAACAAAAGCCGGCGCTGTCCTGATGCTTACGGATATTACTTCTGTCAAGCGCCGGGAGGCGATACTGCGTGAACGGATGGTCAGTGAAGAACGCAGCCGCATGGCTGCCGAACTGCACGACACGCTTTGCCAGGGACTGAATGCGGTTGTACTCCTGCTGCAAGCGGCTGAAATATCCGCGGCAGGAGATAACAAAACCCTGCAACGGCAGGTGAACCGCGCGCACGAAGTGGCACGGGACACGCTTCGTGAGGCTCGCCGCTCCATGTGGACATTTTCCCGGCAGGCAATGGGGAACATTGATCCGGCTGCATCGCTTGCGCTGGCAGCGGAGGAGATTTTCAATGGCACGTCCGTTCAGTGTGAGTTGTCGCTGCAGGAGCAACCGTTCGATCTGCCGTCGCGGATTCGTTTTGAGCTTCTCCGCATCGGCAAAGAAGCCCTGACCAATGTACAGAAGCATTCGCAGGCAACCAGGGTCCAGATGCAGCTGACCTATCGAAAACAATTGTTGCAATTATCGGTGACGGATGACGGCTGCGGGTTTGTCCCCGGATCAACCGCCGACGTGCAGCACGGTTATGGGTTGACAAGCATGCGGCAAAGGGCAGAGGGCCTGGGCGGCAAAATCATCATCGAAAGCCAGCCGCGGCATGGAACAAGAGTAATGGCTATTATTCCGTTGAGCAGGGAAGCGAACGCAACGGCGATGGCCGCCTGATTCACACGCCAAGCTAAATCTCACAATCATGTCGCCTAGAATGCGACGCACTGACACACTGTTGCTAAATAGCTGCACCTGCATAGATTTTGTCATGTGCCTTGCAGAAGGTTTCTGAATATATGCTTGGAGCACTGTTTTAGGAGAGATCAGGAACCGGAGATCACTGAAAAAATTTTGGCTGCCCCCCAGGGATTCGAACCCCGATATGCTGATCCAGAGTCAGCTGTCCTGCCGTTGAACGAGGGGGCAGAATGTGATTGATTCCCTAAGTTGATCCCTTAAAAGGTTACCACAAGTTTTACTTTTCAGGTCACGGGATGAGGCGACTGCTGGTGTGGTCAGATCAACTGTGCCGTCATCTTCACAGCGATTCCTATGTTTAAATATCGCAAGATTGCGGCGCGGCGCATCATTAATTACACCTTATGCAATTCCCCTATGCCTCTGTGTAATTATCCCTTTGCCTCTGATCCATCCGGGGTCTCCAATCGATTCGGTAACGCTCGATTTACCGCAGTCCGATACCGTTCAGCGCTACTGAAGGGTGGCCGGAATAGCTCATAAGCCTGCTGATTGGCTCGGACGAAGTAAATTCATTCCAGAATGTGCAAAGAAGTTAGAAACCTTTTTCGCCAGCGCCCGTATATACCTTTCAAAGGGAGCGGCTGGACTTTGCGGGTGAAATCATCTGAGACTGGCGCTCCTTTCTTGGGCGAGACAAGCGCGTATGTATGAAACCGCAGGCAGGGAATGTTGTTCAGCTTGCACGCACGCAAATTTTAAGACGAAATCTAAGGACTAAATTTCTAAGAACCAAATTCTTGTAACCAAGGGAAGAGTTGAATGCAGGTTTTTGACAACGTTCGTTACGCTTTGCGGCAGTTCAGAAAGGCCCCTGGATTTACGGCAACAGCCGTCTTAACCCTGGCTCTGGGCATTGGAGCGACGACTGCGATCTTTACACTGGTACACGCCGTGCTGCTCAAGTCTTTGCCCGTGGCCAAACCTGGCGACCTTGTGCGCGTGGGCAATGAGGAAAATTGCTGTATTAACGGTGGGATGCAGGACAACTGGTCCCTTTTCTCCTTTGAACAATACAAGCAATTCAAGGAGCACACCCCAGGCTTTGAGGAATTAACGGCCATGCAGGCCGGGAACAGCCTGATGGGAGTCCGCTGGAGCGGCAATAAAAAACCGTCGGAATCGTATCGTGGTGAGTTTGTCTCCGGTAATTACTTTTCAACCTTTGGAATTCCCGCCTATGCCGGCCGGATGATTTCCCCGCAAGAACGATAACAAGGGAGCGCCAATTGTGGCGGTCATGAGCTTCCGGACCTGGCAGGAAAAATTCGGAGGCGACCGGTCCGTTGTGGGTACAGGATTTGTCATGAACTCACAACCTGTGACGGTGGTGGGCATTGCGCCGCCCGGATTCTTTGGCGATCGGGTGCAAAGCAATCCGCCTTCGTTCTGGCTTCCGCTCAATGCCGAGCCAGTGATTGAGCCGGCCGTTGCTGTGCTGAATGACGCCTCGTTGGACTGGCTTGATCTGATAGGACGGATCAAACCTGGAGCGGATACAAAAGCCATGGAAGCGCAGATGCAAGTAGAGCTGCGTCAATTTTTGCTGAGTCCGGAGAGCAAGGTTGAAGAACGCGCCAAACCTCTGGTTCCCAAGCAGACGTTGCACTTTTCTCCTGGTGGAGGCGGCGTGCAGAGGATGCGCGACGAATATAAGGACGGGCTGCACCTGCTGATGTGGATTTCAGCTTTCGTATTGTTGATTGCATGCGCCAATCTGGCCAATCTGATGCTGGTCCGCGCGACCGCGCGCAAACAGCAAATTACCGTGCGCTCGGCGTTGGGTGCTCCGCGCAGCACTTTGGTGCGTCAGGCACTGACGGAAAGCGTTGTATTGGCGATGATGGGCGGCTTGCTCGGGATCGCAATAGCCTTTGCAGGGACCCGCATGATTTTACGCCTGGCGTTTGCCAACGATTATGTTCCGATCCAGGCTACGCCTTCAATACCCGTCCTCATATTTGCATTCGCAACGTCATTCCTGACCGGCATACTTTTTGGAATCGCGCCTGCATGGATGACGGCCAGCGCGAATCCCGCCGAAGCTTTACGGGGCGCTGGACGCTCCACCGGTCGCAAAGGAACACTGGGTCAAAAATCATTGGTGATCGTACAGGCCGCGCTGTCTCTAGTGCTGTTATGCGCCGCGGGTTTGCTGACCCGTAGCCTGAATAACATGCAGCATCGCAACTTCGGCTTTGATACCAGTAATCGCTACATTTTGCATATTGATCCGCAGATGGCCGGGTATCAATCTGAAAAGCTGGAGCCGCTCTACCGGCAGCTCAAGGAAAATATCAGCGCAATCCCTGGCGTCCAGCAGGTCAGCTTTTCACTTTACAGCCCGATGGAAGGAGACAACTGGGGTGAAGGCGTGTATATCGATGGGGATCCGCCGCCAGCACCCGGAACGCCTGACCATGGCGCATCATGGTTGCGCGTGAGTCCTGGCTACTTCGATACTATCGGCACCAAGATCGTGGAAGGCCGAGCCATTGATGAGCAGGACACGCCCACTACACGCACCGTGGCGCTGGTGAATCGTTTCTTCGAGCAGAAATATTTCAAGGATGGCCGCGCCATTGGAAAACACTTCAGTGACGACTTGAAACATCCAGGCGCATTTGAGATTGTGGGAGTGACTGAAGACACGAATTACTGGGGAGCCACGAGCAAGATGCGCGCGATGTATTTCCTGGCGCAAGGCCAGAGCGCACACAATCCTGATCCGCGTTACCAACAATTTGAAAACCGCTCGCGTTACCTGAACGCCATTGAAATCAAGACTCATGGAGAAATCTCCGGACTTGAGACGCAGATTCGCCGAGGGCTTTCACAAATCAATCCTGACCTGGCGGTGGTTGATTTCCAGAGCTTTGCGGTCCAGGTGAAAGCGAATTTCATGCAACAGGCAATGATCGCCAAGCTGACATCCTTCTTTGGAATACTTGCATTAATTCTGGCGTCGATTGGCCTTTATGGCGTCACGTCATATACAGTGGAACGGCGGACGAG
>JBARNL010000507.1:0-2357 GCA_049802955.1 Candidatus Angelobacter sp. | reverse complement strand
CCGGAATCACGGCCGGCGCCTTCGTGTTGCAGCAGAGTCTCAGCCAATACGACAACCAACAAATCAAGAGAAATCGCACCATAGGCGAGATGAACCACCACATTCGCAATGCGCTGACCGTGCTCTTGTTTTATGGAACGCGAGGAGAAGATCCGCAGCCGCGCGTGGCCGTGTCGCTGGCAGTGCAGCGGGTTGAATGGGTGCTGGACGTGATTCTGCCCGAGGGCTGGAGTTCGGAACCGGAGACGTACCTGACGCAAAAGACGATTCTCGCGAGAGCGCGAAGACGGATCGGCGCGACGGCCGCAACGAGGTAATCATGAGAGCACCAATTTACATTCTTTGCCTGCCTGCTGGTTCTGGTGAGTGCAGCGGCACACTTCTGTCGTGCGATGGTCAAGTGACCAGAAAGTCTGGCGTGAAAGATGTGCGTTAGCCACGCAAGCCAAGCGGGTGCTTAAAGCTTGTTCCCAGAACGAGTGGCGTGCAGAAGGTTGCGCAGTTCCTGCGAACACGGTGAACAGCGCGCGACATGGTCGATCACCCTCCGGTCGCGGAAGCTTTCCGGGTTGGCCGCCATCTGCTTCAGGACATCTGTGCCCGGACAACAAATCCGGTCTGGATTGGGAAAGCGATTCTCAAGATAGACGCCCCATCCTTCCAGCAGCTCCGCCTCGCCTTTTTCCAAATCCTTGGGCAGGCCTTCATCCGACTGAACCGTTGCCTTGGCCCCGTCGCCCGAATCCTGCGCGGCCGGCTGGCTTTCCTTGTGATCCGATCCTAAGTGCAGCTTTCGCATTCTCGATATCCCGCCAGAAGCGCTTCTTTACGGCTGGAATGCTGACTTGCAGCATGGACGCAATCTCATTCCAGAAGTGACCGTTTCTGCGCAACCCCAATATAGTAACGCTCTCGGGGGACAAGTGATGTTGCAATTTCTCAAAAAAAAGCAGCATGTTCATCTCATCTTCCCAACTGGGAACCGTGGTTTTAACCCCCACGTCCAGGCCGACGAACTCCAGCCGGCGAAGGCGACCGGCCCGCCGGTAGAGCAAACGGCAAAAGATGCTCAGCAGTACGGCTTGGGCGCTTGCAGAAGCTGCGGCTTGGCCAAGCCGGTCAAGAAAGCGCGACGCCCTGGCGGCCGCCGCTTCCATCAGCGCTGCGGTTTCCGAAGTGTCTCCCATGGCAAGCCGGGTCTTTTCGCAGGCAATCTTCCAGACCTCACCCGCCGCCGTGCGCACATCCTGTCGGATACTTACGCCAGCCATGGAATCGGAGTCTAGCCAACAACCGCTCTCTTCCGGGAGCGCAGCCATATTCACACTCCATAGGGATTTGGGCCTATGCAAGAGTCTCAGTTTATTCCTGATGCCATCACGCAGTTGCAACTTAGTTGTAATGGTTTCGGCAGCGACACATGCGCACCAGTTGATTCCAAAAAACATAGTCGCTCCAGAAAAATGTAACTGTCTTGGAGCGACAACAAAATGACGCAGCGGTGACAAACATCGGTGATACGTTTTGAGCGCTTGAGCGTCACTGTTTTGACGTTGCCTTCCCCACATTGGACCGAAGTTCCCCGGAAGGCGCTTGCATTCATTGCGAAGGAGCTGGAACATCTCAACCTCTATCCGCGGTAAATTAACTGATCCCGCAACTAAATAGCATGCGGAAATGGATGGAAAGTCGAAGATTTTGACGAATCACGGATTTTTCCGGACGACCGGTTAGAACACCACATCTGAGCTTGCCTTAGGTCATGTGGATGACTATCTCGCTCCGCCTGACCATTCGTCGCCCGAAAATGGGCGTTCGTCAGAATCTATGACCAGCCATCCAATTTCAAGCGCTTTCTTCCCGGCGGTGGGTTAGCATACTGGCTTCTGAGGATGAAGTCATGAATTGGTCTGTCGGCGCACCGCGTCTCGAATGGCGAACGGTGGCGTGGCCAAGGTTCGCCACGCTGCAGCGGATGGTAGTCATCGTCGCCCTGAACACTGGAGCGTCACTCCTGTTTCCGCTGTTGATGTGGAGCCTCGGTCTGAAATCAGACCCTGCCTCTCTTTTGCACGAGCTGGCAGTTTCTTTCATTTATTCGCAGGTGGTCGGTACCTTAGGCCAGCTCCTGTTTTGCGGCTTCTGGAGAAGAGCCAGCCAACTCAAGCCGCTTTGGCAATGGATTGCTGTCGCCATCTTTTTCATCGCGGTGGGTATCGCAGGATCGTTTCTTGCCGCTGGGGTGGAACTGGCGATTGGCTGGATTTCGCTTGCCAAGTTCTGGGCAAGATTTTGGGAAGCGATGAAGGTCTGCGTTGTCCTCACCGTTCAATTCGGAATCGCGCGCAGAATCTACA
>JBARNL010000506.1:0-2105 GCA_049802955.1 Candidatus Angelobacter sp. | reverse complement strand
TCCGCACAAACTCCAACAACTCTCTCGCTTTCTCCTTCAGTTGCTCCCTCGTTCGCGCCGAAAGCAGAATCACCACCTTACGATCCGGAGCTATGACAGAAACAGGACGCTCAGTCTCCACTGATGGCAGGTATTCGCCGGCCACAATATGAGCGTTGGTGCCGCTGAAGCCCAGCGAGTTAATCGCAGCCCGCCGTCTCGCGGCTCCGTTCAACTTCCATTCCCGCAAACTGGTATTAACGTAAAAAGGACTGTCCTCTAAATCGATGTGCTCGTTCAGCCGCTCGAAGTTGATCGTGGGGGGCAGCTGCTTGTGCTGTAACGCAAAAATCAGCTTAATGAATCCGGCAATTCCTGCCGCAGTTAAACAATGCCCGATGTTGCTCTTCACCGATCCAAGGGCGCAATACTCTCTGTTCTGGGTGTACTTTTTGAAGGCATTTTTCAGGCCTTGTACCTCAATTGGATCACCCAATTTTGTACCTGTGCCATGGGCTTCAATGAGTTGAATGCCGGCCGGATCAATTTGATATTTGTCGTAAACCTCCTGCTCAAGCCGCGTTTGCGACTCCAGGTTAGGGGCGGTGATCCCATTCGTTTTGCCATCCTGGTTTACTCCCCATCCTTCAATGACGCCGCAAATCACGTCCTTATCGCGTTGCGCCTCGGCCAGACGTTTCAACATGACTACGCCGACACCTTCGCCGGGAACGAATCCGTCCGCGCGCTGATCGAAGGTAAAGCACTGGCCTTTGGACGAGAGCATGCCGGCCTGAGCTGTTTTTATATGCATCTCCGGTCCGGCCATCACGTATACTCCACCAGCGAGCGCCAGATCACTATCACCGGAGGTCAAACTGTCGCAGGCACTGGCAATCGCGACCAGCGATGAAGAGCAGGCGGTATCAATCGAGAGGCAGGGCCCCTGCAGGTCGAGCAAATAGGAGATGCGTCCAGCCAATATGGACGTGGCATCACCGATGAAACCTTGAGCACTCAGTTGATGTTCCCTTGAGAGCAGGTGATAGTCTCCATGGGTGCAGCCCATGAAGACCCCGCATTTGACTCCGGCCAGAGCGCTGGCGCTGTATCCGGCACTCTCAATGGTGTGCCAGCAGGCCTGCAGAATCAAGCGTTGCTGCGGGTCCATGCTCGTTGCGTCCTTCGGCGAGATGCTGAAGAACAGAGGATCAAACCGATCATATTCTTCCAATGCTCCCAGCCACTTGCAGTACGTCTTCCCTGGCACAGCCTCATCAGCATGGTAAAAGGCGTTTACATCCCATCGTTCGTGCGGAACCTGATCAATGCAGTTCCTGCCTTGGGTAATGTTTCGCCAGAATTCGTCAAGGTTCTTCGCCTGTGGGAACTGTCCAGCCATGCCAATAACCGCGATCGGCTGGGCAACATCACTTACCAGTCCTCTATTGCGTCTCAATCCCGTGCGCATGCGTTTGGGCCGGCAGCCGCCATTTTGCGTTGTTACCGGCACAGTTGCCGCGACGGGAAATTCCTGTGATAAAAGTGTGCCCTGTTTTTCCGCTTCCTCTTTGACGTAACGGCTGAGCTGGGCCAGCGTGGGATAGCTGTATATCCTGATCGCTTCAATCGATGTCTGATACTTCTCATTGATCTTGCGCATCCAGGTCACGCCCGTAACCGAATCCAGGCCGAGATCGATGAACTGAACGTTCTCACGAATATCGCTTTCCTGCATTTGCAGCTCATTCGCGAGCAGTGTCCTGAGGCTCGCGGTAACCGCAGGCAAAACATCACTGGCGGCAGGCTGCACACTAACGGGCTTCTCAATTGCGAGCACTTTAACTTCAACTTCCTCTGAACCCGGTATATCGATCCAGTAACGCTCCCTGGCAAATGGGTATGTGGGCAGGCTCATGCGTTGCGGCCTGGCATCGCGATATAGCTTGCTCCACTCCACCTCCAGCCCTTTCACCCACAGCTCAAGCAGCTTGGAGAACTTTGTGCCGGCTATCCACTTGTCAACGGTGTGTTGCAGATCAGCATCGCTGCGGAAAATCGACAGCCCGTCCTGTCCGCGCTTCGCCTGCCCTTCCCAGAGATCTTCTACATTCTGATCACCGGCA
>JBARNL010000505.1:0-2243 GCA_049802955.1 Candidatus Angelobacter sp. | reverse complement strand
GGATGGCGCGCGCATCTTCAACGCCGCCACGGCCATGAAGAAATCCGTGGCGGAGATCGCTTGCAAGTTCGACTCGGTCATGTTCTGCCTCTCGAAAGGACTCTGCGCGCCGGTGGGATCGATGCTGGTGGGGAGCAAAGCCTTTATCGACAAAGCACGCGTATTTCGCAAGGCGATGGGCGGCGGCATGCGGCAAGCCGGAGTACTGGCCGCAGCAGGATTGATCGCGCTGGAAAAGATGCCGGCGCGCTTGCAGGAAGACCATGACAATGCGCGGTTGCTGGCTGAAGGGCTGGCGGAGATCAAGGGCATTAAGATCAATGCGAAGAAGGTGCGGACCAACATTCTTGTGTTCTCAGTGATCGGAACCGGCATGGATACGACGGAGTTCAGCCGTAAGCTGGCGGCCCAGAATATTCTTGCGGCCGGGATTGATCAGGAGCAGATGCGGTTTGTGACGCACAATGACGTGAGCCGGGAAGATTGTGGGAAGGTGTTGGAAGCCGTGCGGTTAATCTGCGGGAAATGACCGGCCCTTGGTACTGCCTTAAATCTGGTTGCTTCCCTTACAGCGGAATATCACGGGATTATTTTTATTGTGCCTCCTATTGCTCGTCATCCCGATCGGCCGTAAAGCGAGCGCGCATAGTCATCAGCGCGCGAGTAGGCCGGAGGGCCCGTGCGTTTGCTTTTCTTAAAGGAGCACACTATTTCCTAAACAGCCACAAAGCCCAGATCAGGGTGGCAACACCTTAACGGTTTATCGAACTAAAAAGGCGTCCCGCCGCGGACGCCTTTTGCTACTTAATCACGAAAAAAGCAGGGGACGGAGCATGCTACGTCTCTACGTTGAGGATCGTCGCCTCGCCTTACTGCTGCACTCCTACTGCCAGCTTTTCAGCCGGTGTGCTGCTGACCGTGGTGGCGCGCGCGGCGAAGAAGTTGTGGTCGTAAAGTGCGCGGTAAAACTTGCCGCTGATTTCGGCGGCTTTGGGGCCGAAGGTCGGGCGGCCGCCCTGGAGAAAGACCACGGTGACGATGTGTCCGTACTGCGTGTCTGCGTATGAAGCGAACCAGCCGAAGCGGGTGCCATCTTTGGAGCAGGTGCCGGTCTTGCCCAGAATCTGTTCTTCGCTAAAGTTCAGGCGCAGCCTGCGGGCGGTGCCATACTGCACGGCGCCGGTCATGCCTTCAGCAATTTCAGGGACCAGCGGACCAATATCAAGCTGGCGTTTTACACGCGGCTCAAAGCTAATGACCTGATCGACAGACGTGGGGTGCTGGAGATAATACAGCGTACCTCCATTGGCGACGGCCGATACCAGCGCGCCGAGTTGCAGTGGAGTCATGGAAATGCTTTCCCCAAAAGAGCACATTTTGCCGACGCCGCCGAGGCTTGCGTCGAGTTCATGCGTGGGAAAAGTGCCGAGGTGCTCGCCTTCAATGCCGTAACCGGCAAGCTCGCCCAATCCAAACTGGTGCGCGTAAAAGCTGACCTTCTGGAAACCAAGACGCCGTCCGACCGCCTCAAAATAAGCGTTGTTGGAATGCGCCAGCGCCTGCGTAAGACTCATATGTGAGCGGCCGCCCAGCGCAATGGCCTCTTCTTTGGTAATAACTCTTTCACTCAGACCGGCCAGCGCCACAGCCACCTTAATGGTAGAACAAGGCTGCGCGCCTCCACTGAGCGCCAGCTTCTGGTTGACCATGGCAAGAATTCGTCCGCTGGTGGGATCAATGGCAACGACCGTACCGTTCATGTTGCCCAGTGCATCGATAGCGGCCTGGCGCACGATTGGATCTTCACCTTCAACAATGTCGCCGTCGGTAATGTCGTCGGCAAAGGAGCTGGCGGTAAATGTTTCAACCCAGCGATGCCGCGCATGGCGGCGATGGAGTCTAACAGTCTTTAAAGTCGCGCCAGAGGCGGATGCTTTTGCGCGAGTAGCTCTTGCCGTGGTGGAGCGAGAAGCGGACTTCGTCGGCGCTAGATGTCTTCTTGCGGCGCGCTTGTGGCGGAGCCGGGCCATGCGCTTTTGCGCGCGAGAGTTTTCGGTTACGTGTCCGCCGGCTTTGGTTTTGGTGGTAGTGGTGCTTGAAGTGCGTGCGAATGAAACGGTGGACAAGCCAAAAATGGAAACGATGAAGACGAGGAGACGAAGACGAAATGTCATTGAAATCACTGCCACCTGGAATACCCTGGAAAATTCTTTGCTGCCCGCCTGATTTAATCGCGCATGGTC
>JBARNL010000504.1:0-2877 GCA_049802955.1 Candidatus Angelobacter sp. | reverse complement strand
GCTGATCGATGGAACGGGCAAACCTGCAATCGAAAATGCTGTGGTGATTTTGAAAGACGGAAAGATTGCGGCCGCAGGGCCAGCGGCCAGCACTCCGGTTCCTGAAGGCGCGCAAATTGTGGACGCGCATGGCAAAAGCGTGCTGCCAGGATTGTGGGAGATGCACGCGCATTTTGAGCAGGTGGAGTGGGGACCAGTCTATCTTGCAACGGGCGTTACCACCGCGCGCGATGTGGGCAATGAACGAGAATTTATTGTGGCTGCACGCGACGCCATAGCCGCTGGCCAAGGCCTTGGACCGCGGCTGGTGATGGCAGGCATAGTGGACGGAAGCGGGCCATTTTCTCTGGGAGTAATACGCGTGGATACGCCAGAACAGGCGCGAGAGCAGGTACAAAAATACAAAGCTGCCGGTTTCCAGCAGATCAAAATCTATAGCTCGGTAAAACCTGAGATTTTGAAAATCGTCACGGCTGAAGCGCATCGGCTAGGCATGACCGTAACCGGCCACATTCCATTTGGCATGAATGCAATCCAAGGCATTGAAGACGGCATGGACCAGATCAACCATGTGGAATATCTGACCAAAGTCATGGTCGATCCCAAGTCGCAAACCGTTGATCCGGACGCGCCGAACGTGAAGAAAGTAATCAAGCTGTTGCTGGAGCACCACATTGTTCTTGATGACACGCTGGCTTTGATGGAAATAATCCTGCATTCTCTTGACCATCCGATTTCCGCGTTTGAACCCGGCATATTGAAAGTGGCTCCGGAACTGAAAGAAGGACTGGAGACCATAGGCGCGCCGCCGGCGAAAGCGGAGCAGTCGGCAGCTATATTCCGCGCCATGGAGGCGACTGTACGCATACTTCATCAGGCAGGTGTGCCGATTGTTGCCGGAACAGACCAGGCGGTGCCGGGGTTCAGCCTTGACCGCGAGATCGAACTCTACGTGCAAGCGGGGTTTACCCCGATGGAAGCAATACAGGCCGCTACGCTTGTCCCAGCGCGAGCAATGGGGATGGATAAAGACTCAGGGACGATTGAGGCCGGCAAGCGCGCTGACGTGATCCTGGTGGATGGAAATCCGCTGGAAAATATCAGCGATATTCGCAAGGTGAGCGCGGTATTTGCAGCGGGAAAAATGTATCAGCCGGCGGCATTGTGGAGTTCGGTGGGATTCAAGCCGTAAGCGGTAAGCAAGAACGACTAATCGCCCATCACGGATTCTTCTTCGCGGGCAGCTTCAATCTGCACCAGTTCGGGTTGGGCGACTGGATGGAAGGTCTTATGAGATTCAAGGCCCTGCGGCGCGCGCCAGAAATCAACCAGCGACGTCTGATGCACGCAGGAGATAGTACAGTTGGGCGCGCAGGACTTTTCCGTGAGAAACTCGCGGCGGATATCACCAACCGTGTACTCAGCCAGAGGCGTCCCAGGATAGCCGCGCTGCTGAGAGCAGTAATGCACCAGCCCGTTCTCGCAGATATATAGATAGCGGGAGCCGGCGCGGCAGCGCCAATTATTTGGTCGGCCCAGGGCAATGTTGTTCTGGAACTGGTTGAACCGGGCATAGCTGTGCTTGCCCAGCTTCTTCATTTCGGCAAAAACGTTTTGCGCTTCTTTATCCAAGGGGCGAAGCTGTCCGGTGCCGTCATGAATGATTCCTACTGTTGACGTAAAGCCCAATTCGACAGCCCGTTTGCCGATGGTGACTGCGTCCCATTGCTCCCTTACGCCGGCGCCTATCACCGAATTGATGTTTACGTGGAACTCAGCGTGTTCGCGCAGCCATTGCAGTTTTTTGTCCAGAACCTTCAGTGATTTTTTGGAAACATCGTCGGGCTTGACGTTGTCGATGGAGATCTGAAGATGATCGAGTCCAGCTTTATTTAGCTGTTGAATTCGCTGCGGCGTCAGCAGATAACCGTTGGTTATCAGGCCTGCAATGATTCCGTGAGAACGGATACGGCGAATAATGTCGTCGAGTTGCGGATGCAGCAGGGTTTCACCGCCGCTGATGGTGATGAGCGTGGTGCCCAGGGCCGCCAGTTTGTCCACGCGACGGTACATCTCTTCCAGAGGAACGGGATCAGAGAAATCGTCGTACTCGTTGCAATAGGCACAAGAGAGATTGCAGCGCCGCATGGGAATGATGTGGACCTGAATGGGATGGTCGGTCGAGAGCAGACCCTTCGCGATCATTTTGAGTTCGCGAAAAGTGCGGTGCGCGGCCTTGAGCCGACGCCTGATCCTGAGTTTCAAGTCTGCCATGTATAAACTAATTATTAGATCACAGACCGGCAGCCTGCCGATCAAGAACCTATTGATCGGGGCAAATTACCAGCTAAAAGGTTGATTTTGAAGGTTCTACCGCTTATCCCCGAAGGGCGGCAAAGGCTGCACCGCAAAGTTTGGCAAAGAAATACCAGACGGCAACCGTTGTAATGGCCGAGCCGGTGGAAATTTTCTTTTTTGCATTGAGAGCAAAGCCGATTCCGATCAGCACGACGATCCATAGCGAAATTACGTCGATGGAAGTCAGCATTGCATAAAGGAATTTCGGCGTGGAAGCTGGATCCATAAAATGAGCAGGATTCGTTCCAATGGGATTGTCCATTCTAAAGCCTTCAGGGTCTCCAAACGCCAGCGCGAAAATTGAAAGGATGGCTCCGACAATGCCCGGAAGCCAACCATACATCACGATAGCCATTGATTGACTGAACGACACCTGGGCATCCATCATGAAATTGAAAGTAGCCATCAGAACCGCCGCCGTGATCAACACATAGATCAAAATGAAAATGGGCGCGGCGTATTCCCCAACTTTGAGTCCTATAGCTGTGCGCGAATAGGCCTGTTCCTGCTGGGCAGGGT
>JBARNL010000503.1:0-1834 GCA_049802955.1 Candidatus Angelobacter sp. | reverse complement strand
GCGCAGCGCAAGGATGTCCGAAGCCTCGGCAAGGACGGACGTCTTGCCGGCGCCCATTGATCCGGTGATGATCAGCAAAGATTCCATCTTTTATGTCGCTACGCTCCAAACCGCTTTGCATTGCATTCCACGCCCAAAAGCCTTCTGCGCTTGTGGCAGCGGGCTCGGCGCGTGGTCGGCCTCGCCCTTAATGTTGCATCCGAGACTGCTGCCGAAATCCTGACCCTAAGCGCGCCGAAGGGAAAGGACCTCTCTTGAATAAGTTTTTCTGCGCTCCTAGCATGAGTTGGCGAAGTCCATGGCATGATTAAAACAGGAATATGAAAACAAACGTGTCCGCCTGCTGGACAGCCTGGGCGTGCAATATGAGCAGCGCGAATACCAGGTTGACCCCGATGATTTGGCCGCGGAAACCGTTGCAGCCAAGATCGGGATGGCTCCGGAGCAGGTATTCAAGACGCTGCTGGCGCGCGGTGACCGCCATGGCCTGTGCTTTGCCGTGATTCCCGCCAACACGGAGCTTGATCTTAAAGCTCTTGCCGCTGCAACGGGTGACCGCAAGATTGAACTTGTCCCAGTAAAAGAACTGCTGGCGCTCACGGGATACATTCGCGGCGGCGTAACCGTGCTGGGCGCCAAGAAAGCTTTCCCGGTATTTGCCGATGAAACCATCCAGTTATGGGACTCCATTTCCATCTCTGCCGGCATTCGCGGGACGCAAATCATTCTGCGGCCTGAAGATTACTTGCGCGTTACAGAAGCCGTGATGGCCGACATCGCGCGCGGCAAAAGCTGATTCACATTTGCTTAAAGGCGCTCCGCTTCCCTGCGCAGCTCAGTTAACCAACAAATCCACTGAAATTAATCTTCCTAATGTGCCCTTAATCGTTTTGTAAGGTGAGCACCTTATATATACTGTTTGGTCGCCCATCCCCCACTATGGGGTCCCGGCGTGTTCGGGACCCCTTAGGAGTTTTCAATGGCCGCAGAACTGAATGAAACTGTCTGGATCACCTTGATGCATGAAATGCAAAGCTTTGTCCGGCAAAACCTGGAACAGCCGCAAATACAGGCTGAGCTTCGGCATCTCATCGGCCCGCAACCGCTCAAGCGCGGCGGCTACCGCCAGGAAGATAAAACTGACGTGATCCGTACCTTTGAACTGCTGGCTCCCGGACTGCTCGTGGATTTCCTTGAAGCCAACAAAGAGCTGCTCAACAAATACGCGCTTCGGATATGGGCCGCCGAGCGCGAAGGAATGTTCGACGCGCAGGCCAAGGTTTCATAAAACTGATCTCAATAGGATCGCCATCCAGCAGAAGCAGCTTTCTTCTTCTTGCGGTGTTTGATGTGTTTGATGAACTCAGGGACGATATACCACGCCATTGAGCCATCGAGCGGCCTGACAGGCAGAAGATTAAAGGCCGCGGTCAGCAGGCTGTAGACGCCCAGAATCCCCAACACGGCATTGACCATCGCGAACCGCGTGTATCCGAAGGCTGACACCCATAGCATAATCGGCGTGGCGACTGCCACTTGGGCTACCACTCCACCCCACGCAATGATGCAATGATCAAACCGCGACCACGGAAGTTCAAAACGGCAAAACCCAACAATTGGATAAAGCTCAATGCTGATGACGGGCGTATGCCTGCGACGCGATCATGTGTCCACATTCATGCAGCAGAAGCAGAGCCAGCCAGGATGCTCCAGCGCTAAGTGTGACCCAGGGGCTGCGGCGGGTTGCGTAGACCATGATTGCGGCAATAAGAAACACCGTCCAGTGAACAAACACATCAACGCCTTTGAGCCGAAAGACCAGGGTTAGCCGGTC
>JBARNL010000502.1:0-2162 GCA_049802955.1 Candidatus Angelobacter sp. | reverse complement strand
GATAGCGCTCCGCGTCGAGCTTGGAATTGAGCGCCTGCGCTTCGTCTTTGGCCAGCGTGCCTTCCGCCTGGCGCAGTGCAGCTTCAAACGGCTGGCGATCAATGGTAAAAAGCAGCTGCCCTTTTTTTACGAAGTCGCCTTCCTTGAAATGCACACGCATCAACTGCCCGGAGATCTGGGCCTTGATGGAGACCGTGGAAATGGCTTCAACGTTGCCGATGGCTTGCAACTCAACCGGCATAGTGCGCGAAGTGACGTTGGCAATACGCACGGGTGCGGCGGCCGGCTTGGCTGCCTGCACGGCTTCCTTGGTTGCGCAGCCTGCGGTCAGGAGCAGAAGCGCCGCCAGTGATATGTGGAATATATAGGTTCTAATTTTCATTGTTGGATCGTTTTCCTGGACGCGTGTAATGTCCGTTGTGCCCATTGCACCCATTTGAATTCGCATGCGCCGCGCCATTTGCTTTCGCGGATACGCCATTTTTCTTCGCGTGCTCCGTCCCGTTCTGCATTCCGTTCAGCCAGATTCCCGCCATTGTGGCGGCCACCATTTCAGGGTCGAACTTCTGGAACTTTCTGGCCCCAAAAAGCTCCTGCACCAGAAAATGATAGACCACCATGCCCAGGAATCCGCGGGCTGAAAGCAGGGGATCGACATTGCGAAACGCGCCTTCCCGCACGCGCCGCCGGATATACGCCGCCAGTTCCTCATAATAGACGGCGATAAAGGTTCGGAAGAACCGTTGCGAAAGCGTGTGGCTTTCCAAGGCGGTGAACCAGAGCAGGCGCGTTAGCTCCGTGTCGCGTGCGTTGCGCACCAGCATTTCGCGCGCGATGGCGGTAAAAATCTCCAGGTCAGTGCCACCGCCTTCCAAGATTTTGCTGATGTTGCGGCGACGGCCTCGGGCGCTGCATAGCTCTTCAATTAGCGTCCAGTAAAGCTTTTCCTTGCTGGGGAAATGCCGGAACAGCAGCGCTTCATTAATGCCGGCGCGCTCGGCTATTTCCCGCGTGGTGGCGCCGCGATAGCCTCTGCGCGCAAAAATACCGGATGCAGTGCGCAGAATCTGGCGTCGCCGGTCGAGAGATGAAAGACGTATAGGCATGAGGGGATTTGAAGTAAGTGAATACTTACTTTACCAGTTTAGACGGGCAGCTCTCAAGATGGTATGAGCGGGAAGCGGTAAAGAAGTGTTAAGCCCCTGATTGGCTCTAGATGGGAACTCGGTCGAGCGGCACAATAAACTGAATGCCATTTACATGCTTTTTCTGAAGTCGATTGTCATTGGTAACAAAAAGATCAATCGCGGCCCCCGCTGCGCATGCAAGTTGGATTGCGTCGGGCGCGCGCAAAGTCCGATCCAACCGTAGTGAAGCATAAATTTTCGCCGCAGCAACATCAAAGGGAAGTATCAGCGCGGAAGCAGCAATGCCGGATTCATATTTGGAATACAAGACTGAATCACCATTCTCCAGAGGCTTTACGAGAACTTCCCCAAGCGTCAGAGTCGAAGTCAGCAGTTGATCACCGCGCGTTAGCATTTTTCTTCGGAGCTCGGCTGTAGTCGTAGAGAGCGGGCCATAATTTTCAAACAAATAAATAAAAAGATTTGTATCCCAGAAGATTCGGCTCATTCCCAGCCCTCACGCAAACGACGCACATATTGATCCGCATGCTCATCCGCCCAGAGCTTTTTGCCAGAGCCACGCAGTGCGAGAAGAGGGTCCGACTGTTCCGTGACGCGAGCCGCCTGTACGCTCCAGTCGTTGTACCAATTCAGCAATCCATCGTAAAAAGGAATGTCTTCTCGCTTCGGTGTAATCTTTGCGCCTTCACGCTCAGGATGATACGTGTCGCCTCTGCGAAAGAGCCTGCGCCGCCCCGGGGCTGTTTCGAAGAGCATGCGATAGCGGCCGGGGTTGGGAGGGCGGTTCGCTACACAATGCTGCACGACGTGGACGTAAACTCCAGGACGGTACGGAATGTTCCTTTCTTCCTGCTTTGCTCTTGCCACTATCTCGTCAATAGTAAAATCAGCCCTCTCAGGATGCTGGCGATGAAGTATTGCAGTTATGATCCATACCTCATCAGCAACTTTGATTTCGGCCAGACTTAAGGTTTGCGTCATCCTGCTCACCCCTATTTTTCTTGAATATAGAAC
>JBARNL010000501.1:0-2236 GCA_049802955.1 Candidatus Angelobacter sp. | reverse complement strand
CGCAGCGGATCGCGGGCCAGCATTCGAATCTCTGACATGGAATCGAACACAATCCGTCCCGCCTTGGTCTGTTCCAGCTTGCGCAGGATGTTCTGCATCACGTCCACCAGCTCAACCTCAGACGGATGAAAGACGGTGTACTGGTCAGAGGTGCTCTGCTCCAGCTCAGGGGGCTTCACCTCAAAGATTTCGATCTTGGAAATATCAAATCCGTGTGAGAGGGCAACCGATTTCAGCTCTTCCTGCGATTCGGCCAGCGTGATGTAAAGCGTCGGCTCGTCATTGGCCACCCCTTCAAGCAGGAACTGAATCCCCAGTGTGGTCTTCCCGGTGCCGGGATCGCCTTCTACCAGATAAACGTGACCAGCGGTCAACCCGCTTTGCAGAATATTGTCGAGACCTCCGATTCCTGTGGAAAGACGCGCTTTGCCGTCCTTTTTAACCATTTCTCAACCTTTCAACTTAAGAAATATATCCGACGGCAAATGCTTTACATTGGATGCATTCTGCGGAAAAAAAATTTACCACCGAAAAATAATACAAGATCGCCGGGAACCTGCGTTAGCTTTGCCGCCCTCCCGGAAAGCTTTCACCGCCTCCGTTTTGATGCCGGGCGATCATCAATCGCCAACATTGAAAAGCAAGACTAATTGCGAAGAGGCGGAGAAGAGCAGCCGATATCGGCAAAATGAAAAACGGCCGGCCCTGAAAGGCCAGCCGGCGGTAATTTCGAGAAATATAAGAGCTACTTTGGCGGCTGCTGCGGCGGCGGCGTATTCGATTCCTGCAAGGCATTTTTATTTGGCATGATGCCTGGAACGTTGGGCTGGGTCTTGACCTCGCCGGTGACCGCCTCGTCTATTTTGATGTTGTAGCGGTCCAGGGTCTGCGCGGTGTCACGATCAAGCTGCACGCGGGCCTTGGCGTAATTTGTCATGGCGCTGACCAGGGTGGACTCAGCCTGGGCAAGATCGCGCTCATCCTGCAACACGGCGAGATAAGTGGAAGCGCCCAGATTATATTTCTTCTGTTCGGCATCCAGGGTTTGCGCGGCAAGGTCACGAGCTTTCTGCGCCGCCACTACGCTGGCCCGGTTATTTTCCAGCGTGAAAACGTCATTGCGAATACCGATGGCAATGGTGTTTTCCACGGTCTTGAGCGATAGCTGCGATTGCCGATATTCCAGCATCGCGCGCACCTGGGTGGCCTGAGCAATGCGATTGCCCAGCGGAATCTGGATATTGATCTGCACGCCTTTATCCGGCCCGCTGGAGTTGAAGAGGTTGCCAAAAGCGTCCGTAAATCCTCCACCCGCGGAAATTGGAAGCGGCGCGGGCGCCAGCGGATTTGGCACGCCCGAGAGGGACGACGCTCCATAGAATGCGACCAGATCAACCACAGGCAGCAGGCCGTTGTTGACGCCTTTAATGTTGATCTCATTATTTTGCAGCGTGATCCTTTGCTGCTTGTAGTCAGGGCGGTTTGCGAACGCCAGCTGAATCAGTTGCTCGACTGGCGGAAGGTTTTCCTGTTCCGGGATCTCGACCGTGTCCGTGGGGATCACCTCGGCCTGTACCAGAACGGAGTTGTTGGGCAAGCTGCGCGTCAAGGCATTCTTCATCACCAATTGCTGGAGCTGAAGATTGGTCTTGGAGGCGATGAGGGCCTGCTCGGCCGACGCAACGGAGCTTTGCGCGCGAACCACGTCCAAAGGCGCCAGGGTGCCGATTTCAACCTGCTTCTGGTTGTCCGAAAGGGTCTTTTGCGCCAGAGCCAGCGAACGTTCATTCACTCGATAAGCTTCATATGCGTTCACCAGGTCCCAGTAAATGTTCTCGATCTGGCTGACCGTGGAAATCACCTGCTGAGTGAAGGCTTCTTCCGCGATCTTTTTGTTATTTTGGGCTGTGCGCAGCAGGCGCAAATTCAGGCTGCGTCCGAATCCCTGCAGCAGATGCTGCCGGATAGAAGCGCGGAAGCTGCTCGTCAACGACGGATTGAAAGCGAGTTGCGTGCCGTTGGTAGACTGTCTCTGATTGTTGAAGGAAACCTGTAGGGCTGTACCAGGCGAAAATCCCTGCGAGAACGTGAGATTGCCGGTGGTTGTATGCGCCTTCGCCACAGGGATTGTGACCGTCGACGCACCGAAACCGGATAGCAGGCCGAAGTTGCTGGGAGCAGCAGATTGCTCAATTGAAAATGTGCCTGTAACAAGGGGATCAAAACTGTCCGGCTG
>JBARNL010000500.1:0-2742 GCA_049802955.1 Candidatus Angelobacter sp. | reverse complement strand
CTGCTATGCTCGAGCGTGCGAAGGGTTGTTTGAGCATCGAGATAGCCAGCTACATATTGCAGAAAATCCAGCAGCATCGCCAGAATTGATCCCGCGCCTGCGAGCAATAGGGGCACCTTAAGGCCATGGGACATGTCTCTGGCCGTAGGAGAGTCTCCAATGAAAATTCCCCAGGTGACTACTAATATTCCAAGGCCCAAGGTGCGTACCTGCGTGCTCAACCGATCGGTTATAAAATGGAGGCGCTCAAGGACATCTTTCTGGTTGGCCATTCATCCCTCCAGCTTCCTTGTAACGGCCCTGTCCCCAGTCATTCTTGCATGGTTTTTGGATGGACTGATTGAATTGAACAGTATAGCGATTCTCGATAAATGAAAACGCAGAGGCGTGCGTACCCCTGGATCGCTCGGAAAAGCCTTTGTTTTGAAATCCCTACACGCCTACCGGCTGTTTCGACCGATCACGCACCGGTACGGGCGTAAACCAATTGTGCCGGTCGGGGGCCGTGCCATTCACAATGCCGAAAAATTCGCGCTGCAAAGCCAGAGTGACCGGTCCAGTTACGCCATTGCTGATGTTGATCTTGTCAATGGAACGGATGGGAGTAATTTCTGAAGCGGTGCCGCAGAAAAAGACCTCATCGGCCAGGTAGAGCATTTCGCGAGGGATCATCTGCTCAACCACAGGCAGGCCAATATCCTCGCCCAGGGCAATAATGCTCTCACGCGTAATTCCTGGCAGTACGGAGTTGCCCAGCGGCGGCGTCAGCAGCTTGCCTTTGCGGACCACAAAAATGTTCGCTCCTGATGCCTCGCTCACGTAGCCATTCACGTCCAGGGCGATGCCCTCCACATAGCCATTCACGATGGCTTCCATTTTGATGAGCTGCGAATTCATGTAATTCGCGCCGGCCTTTGACATTGCAGGCATGGTGTTAGGCGCGATTCGCGACCACGAAGAGACACAGGCATCAACGCCGTCACTGACATCGCCGTGGCCAAGATACTTGCCCCACGGATAATTGGTCATATAGACCTCAGTGGGTGAGTTGAAGGGATTGACCCCGGCTTCGCCATAGCCGCGCATCACGATCGGGCGCAGGTAGCAGGGCCAAATGCCATTGGCAGAAACGATCTCCAGGGCTGCGGAGCAGAGCTGATCAAGGCTGTAATCGATATCGATGCGGTAGATTTTGGCAGAGTCGATCAGCCTCTGCATGTGGTCGCGAAGCCGGAAAATGGCAGGTTTGCCTTGTGGCGCGTAGCAACGGATGCCTTCAAAAACGGATGAACCGTAGTTGACCACGTGGGCCATCACGTGGATCTGGGCATCCTTCCAGGGAATCAGTTTCCCGTTATGCCAGATCTTTTCCGTTGCCTGAATCGCCATGGGGAGACTCCTTCAGATTTGATGTTCCTGCTGCCTGAACTCCATTTGGACTTCGCCCCGGACTTCAGAACGGCCCAAACGCACTCTAACACTATTTAGATAAGAAATTCAGGCGAACAGCACATTATATCTGACGGAAAATTCCCCGGCTAACATTACATACGGCTAAATTCTAGCCGCATGGATTACAAATGTTTGCCGGGGAGGTAAGTCTGAAACTTACCTCCCCGCGTATCAGCGTCTAGCGGTTCGCTGGCGAATCGCGGGCCTTTAGGCAGACGTTCATCGCGCAGCGATGAATTTGCCTACATGGCTCTTACGGATGATTTGTTCCAGCTTGCGATTGTGCCGTCTTTTCCGGAGTTGCGGCATTCGGAGTGCTCTCGGCTACCGCCGTCGCAGGCGTGTAGAGATACGTTTGCGGGTTCGCCATCATGATAGGCATGGCGGCAAAAGGCTTGGAATAATCGTTGGCGGCGTTCCAAAACAGGAACCCGTCTCCGTGGTGCGCGTGGGAAGAACTGACTTGCTTCAGGATGTATTCCGGCGAGTAAGTCTTGGTTCGCCAGCGAAAAGCTTGTAGCCATGGCCGCAACACCACGCCGGAGCCGGCCGTAACTTTCTCAAATCGGTCCATGGAAACGCTGATGAAATGCTCAGGAGCGTCACCCGGGGACGCGTAGCCATCCATTCCAAAGAAGTGCGAGGGATAGATCATGGGCGAAAGCACGTCACAGTGCTTGGCCATTTTCGTGATGTTTTGGCCCGTGTGGCTCAGGTCCACCTGACGTTGCCACGCCATGATGCCAAAAACGTCGAGCGAAACCAGCACTCCCATGGGGTGGAGCTGAGTATAGGCCCGGTCCAGGAAATTAGCGATCACGTCATCGCGTTGCATTTTGGGGTCTTTCTGGAAGGCAAACTGCGCGTCTGCCTGGTTGCCCTCGGCAGGGAAGCGGACATAGTCAAACTGGATTTCGTCCACGCCGGACGCGGCCACATACTTGGCCAGGGCGATGTTGTAATCCTGGACTTCTTTATTAGAGCTGTCTGACCAGACCAGCTTGCCGTTTTCGCGCCACGGCTGGTGCAGGCTTCTGGACTGGACTGCCAACTCACTATGGTGCTGGGCGATGTTGTCATCCCGGAAAAGCGCCTGCCGCGCGATCACGTGCATATCAAGCGAGTGCAGGAAGCGCACATACTTGGGCAAATTGGTGATCGGGTGGTTCTTGACCTTTTTTGCCAGCGGATGATCAAAAGGGATGTTGATGCTGCCGTCACTGTCTTTAATATCAAAAACCACGGCCTTTCCGCCCGCCTGCCTCCCGTGGCGGACCAACTCGATTCCGT
>JBARNL010000499.1:0-2397 GCA_049802955.1 Candidatus Angelobacter sp. | reverse complement strand
GATCAATACTATATTGCCGCCGGTGCGCCGGCGCTTCATCTGTGCCACGCCATACTTCACCAGGCCAAAAAGACTGTCAACGTTGATGGCGAGAGTTGAGCGCCATTGCTCGTCTGCCATTTCATCGATTGGCGCATCTTGCGCCGGCCAAACACCGTGGTTGCCTATGACGATATCAAGTTTGCCGAAGTACTGAATCGCTGCGTCGATTAAGGGCTTTGCCGCTTCGGCTGAAGAGAGATCAGCCTGGACCGCAACGCATTGCTTTGCGCCGCCGCATTCCCAGCACAGGTCATCCGCTGCTTTGCTTGCTTTTTGGTAATTGAAGACAACGCGCGCTCCGGCTTGCGTGAACATTCTTACAATCGCCGCGCCGATTCCGCGCGAACCGCCGGTAACCACGGCGACGCGGCCCTCCAGCGACAGGACAATTCCTTTTCCCGGCATGGCAAGTACGATACGGAACAATACGCCCCAGGCGCAAGGTCAGCGAGCGCTAAAGATTGCGCTGATTCCAATCGCGCGCCGAATTGATAAACGCGCGAAATAGATTGCTGGAAACCTGATCGCTCTCAAAGGTCCGCTCCGGATGCCATTGCACCGCCAGAACATAGTGCCCGGAGACAGTCCCTTCGATGGCCTCGATTACGCCGTCTTCTGCGCAGTGCGCGACGGCGCGCAGGCCGTCGCCCACAACATCGGCAGACTGATGATGGCTGGAGTTTACCGGCACCAGCGTTGAATCTTTTCCGTTGAGAATTTCTTTTGCCAGCAGCGAATCTTGAGAGACCGCCACTTTATGCGCGAATTCTACCTTTGCGCCGGGGCTGTGGTTTACGCCGGATTCAATGTGCTGAATCAGCGAACCCGTCCGCCAGACATTGAGCGACTGCAAGCCATAACAAATTCCGAACACCGGCTTGCGCAGGTTGTAAGCGTCCTGAAGCAGCAGCTCGTCAGCGGCATCGCGCGGCGAATCGGCTGGCGCGGTCTTGGGATGGGCCGCGGCGTTGAACTTTTGCGGATCAACATCTGCCTTGCTCCCAGGCAGCAGGATTGCGGCACATGAGGTAATAATCCGGGCAATTTCTTCCGGCGAACTCTTCAAAGCGATAACAACCGGTTCGCCGCCCGCGGCTTCAATCGCGCGCAAGTAAGCAGGCAGGGCGCGGCCGCTGTATTCAGCGTCATAAGAGCAGGGTTCGGGTATAGCGATTCTGGGCTTTGCTCCCACTGTGCCATCGATTTTTGTCGCATTCGCCAGCAATTTTGCCTCTAGTTGCTCATTTATCCCACTATAACTTCGCAGGTTCGTTCGATACTGGTTGCTCTGCTCGCAAATCTGGAACCAAACACCGCGAGTAGTAGAGATCGCCAATTACGATCCGCGCCTGCTCGGTGATCTTGGCGATATCGCGCGTGGACATGCCGGCTGTAGCGATCGGCGAGCCAACCACCATTTGGATTGGCCCTGGCTTGATGTGATAGGAATTCATCTTGAGCATCTCATAGGTGCCGACCAAAACAATGGGGACTACATCCACCTGCGCTTTTACCGCTGCATAAAATGCGCCGCCCATAAAAGATTGCAGCTGGCCATTAGGCGAACGGCCGCCCTCGGGAAAAATTACCAGCGAGTTGCCTTTGCGGATCGCCGCCACTGCCAGGTTCAAGCTCCGCACAGATGCCTTGGGATTTTCCAGAACGACAGGAATCTGTCCCGACCGGCGCAGGTGCCAGCCCATGAACGGATAGCGGAATAGCTCTTTCTTGGCCAGAATCCGGAACTGAAATGGCAGGTGCGTGTACAACACCGGAATATCAAACGCCGAAAGGTGATTCACTACATACACTTGCGGCTTGCTGATATCGATTTTGTCCAGCCCTTCAACTTGCACCTTGGCGCCCACAGTCCAGAGAATCATCCGCGACCACAGCCGCGCGATATTTTGCTGACGTTCTCCGGTCGGATCAAAAAATGAAACAACGAGGGAAACACATCCCAGAATAAGGGTGTAAAGCCATACAAGAGGGGTCCATACAAAATAGGAACGCAAGCGGGAGCCAAGGTGGCGAATACCGCCTGTTGTCTCCTGCTGCCTGATGTCTACTTCCGTGGTCTCTGGCACGGATCAAACACCCTGCCGAACTGGTTTGCGGGCAAGAATGCCCAGCGCTTCACCCACAATGTAAATGGAGCCGGTAATTACGATCACGCCCCCGCTTCCAGCCAGAGTGCAGGCACGCTCCAGCGCTTCCGGCACAGAGTTCGCCTGCAGTATCTCAGTTTGTGTGCGCGCTCCCAGCTCGGCTATTTGCTGCGGAGAAGCCGCGCGTGGATTCTCCGCATGCGTGGCAATCACGCGATCAGCCAAGGGGAAAATGATATCGGCAATC
>JBARNL010000498.1:0-8605 GCA_049802955.1 Candidatus Angelobacter sp. | reverse complement strand
CTTCTATCTCTCATCTGTCCTGCGGATTCGGCGGCGCAGGTGGCTTGAGCTGCATTGGAGTAGCCGGCGGACCAAAATATTTTTCGTCATACTCGGCATGCACCGGCGAATTCAGCTCCTTGGTCTTCGCCTCCATCTTCTGGCGAAATAGTTGCTGTATTATCTCGGCTTTTACGCTTTCCAGGGGACTGGTTTGCCTGCTGTCAACCCGATAGATCATGTGGCCAGTTCCTTCATCAGAACGGAAAACCTCGCCCGCTTTGTGAGAAAAGATTTCCTGATCGATCTTGGGCGGAAAGGCTCCATGGCGGGCCAGGCTCAAGTCTGTCGTCGGAGGCGTAGCGGCAATCCCCAGTGCGGTGTAGGCGTCTTTCTGCAGTTTGCTCATGTCCTCGCCCTTGGCCGCGCGCGCCTGAATGTCATCCACCACCTGCTGAACTTTCTTTTGGTAGTCCGCTTTTTGTTGCGCCGTAGCCTGCGGATCAGAATTGTTTGTGGGAATAAAAATCCGGCTCAGCTTGGCGCCTTCAAATTTCTCCTGGTTGGCCTTGTAATATTCCTCTATTTCCTGCTCTGACGGGTTGCGGTACTGTTCGGCCAACTGGTTGCGGTAAAGGTCGCCCAGAGTTTTCATCCGCAGCACGCGCATCACTTCAATGAAAACAGGAGTATTTTCTATACCCGCTGCCTTGGCGGCCTCAGAAAATATCAGCAGCTCCACATAGGATTGCGCCAGATTGCGCCGCTGTGCCGGGGTCACATTCTGGTTGTTGGTGTTGAAGGCCTTCACCAGATTGTCAAACTGCTGCTTGGTTACCGTCATGGAGCAGTCGTTAGTGGCCGGCACTTTGTTGGTTACGGCAGGGCCATTTTCTGCGGGGCAAAGGCCTTTGATGCTGATCACCGGCGCGTCCGGCGGCAGCTCAGCCGGTTTTTCATCGCGGTTTAATAATGATGGAGGCGTTGCTTGCGGCGTCGGAGTCGGGCTCGCTGCGGGCGCCTTTGTTGCTGTCGAACCTTGCTTCTTGGGCGCGCTGGGCGTCTGCGCCAGCGCCGTGGATGCTATAAAAAGGCAAATAATCAGCCTGCGAATCATCGTTGGGTTCCTTTCGTCGGTTCAGGGAAGTCAGGCGGCAATATCCTAGCATAATGGTTTTCAGGTAAATGCAGCCAGCAAGAATGGTTATGGTGCTGTGAACCAAAAACTTGAGACAATGGCTTTGTGTCCTCGGCTGAAGTAAATCCCGTACTGGATAGCATGCAGAAGGAAAAGCGCAACGTGGCGCTTAACTCGCTGCTTGCCGCTCTGGCGATCACCTTTCTAAAGTTGATCGTGGGCCTTTCCACTCTGAGCCTGGGCATTCTTTCTGAGGCGGCACATTCCGGTCTCGACCTTGTGGCCGCTCTGGTTACGCTGCTTTCTGTGCGCGTTTCAGATAAGCCTGCCGACGCCGAACACCAATATGGCCACGGCAAGGTGGAAAATTTTTCTGCCTTTATTGAGACTGGCCTGCTTCTTCTTACCTGCGTCTGGATCGTCTGGGAGGCCGTGCGCCGTCTCAACGGGCACCACAGCGTGCATATTGAGCCTTCGCTCGCGGCTTTCGGCGTGATGTTTCTTTCCATGGCGGTTGACTGGTGGCGCTCGCGCAAGCTTCAGGTTATCGCCGATAAATATGACAGCCAGGCGCTTGAGGCTGATGCTCTCCATTTCAGCACCGATATTTTTTCCAGCGGTGTTGTCGCGCTTGGACTAGGATTTGTCTGGGCGGGTGAGCACTGGCACGTTGGATGGCTGACCAAGGCAGATGCCGTTGCCGCTCTGATGGTCTCTGCCGTCATTGTTTACGTTAGCTCGCGGTTGGCCCGTCGTACGATCGACGCTCTGCTGGATGCCGCCCCCGCCGGCTATCGCGGACGTATGATGGACGCCGCGCTAAAGGTGAATGGCGTGATTGAAGTGGAGCGTGCTCGCATCCGCCGCGCCGGCAACCGCTACTTTGCCGATCTTACCGTTGGCCTGGCGCGAAACGTTACGTTCCAGCGCTCCGGCCAGGTGGTGGGCGAGATCACGCGTGCGGTGCATAAGATTTTGCCTGACGCCGACGTGGTCATCCACTCCATCCCGCGCGAAACCGGCCATGAAAATATATTCGATCGTATCCGCGCCGTGGCTTCACGCAACAATTTCAGCGTGCATGATGTCAGTGTCCAGGACCTTGAAGGCCGGCTCCATGTGGAACTGCATCTGGAACTCGACGAAAATCTCAGCCTGAAAGACGCGCACGATGTGGTAACTGTTCTGGAGGCTGAAATCCGCAGCGATGTCCCGGAAATTTCCTCCATCCTCACGCATATTGAAAGTGAGCCTTCCACCATCGAGCCCGGCAATACGGTGGTGCGTGATGCGGTGCTGGAACAGAAGCTCAAACCTGTCCTTCGCGAGTTCCCGGAAGTCGTAGACATGCACGATGTTGAAATCAAGCGCGTCCGCGGCAAAATTTATATGTCGTGCCACTGCACCATGTCAGACGATCTGCCGCTCTCCCGCGTGCATGACGTCTCCACCGAACTGGAAATCCGCTTCAAACAGGCCGCTCCGGAACTTTTCAAAGTGCTGATTCATCCCGAGCCGCAGACGGATAATCGGCGGTAGATACCACAAAAAACCGGGCGTTGCCGCCCGGCCTTCACCAACCAAAGGGGAAAAAAGAAGTTACTCTTTTGGAGGAGTCGCTTCCCGGCGGATTTCAATCACAGGTTCAGTTTTTATTTTGGCATTTGCGGGCGGCTGAAATAAGGCAGCGTCCGGTTCGTTGCGCTTGATGTCGGTAAGCCGGAAGATGGTCTCGCCCACGCGCGGGTCGGAGTGCTTTCTCATCACCATGGTGTGCAGATCCAGCGAGTACCAGGTTTCCGACACGATCTCAATGGGCCGCTCATTGCCGATCTGGCCCGCGGGGATGGTCACGGTCTCGCGCTTACCTTGGGCGGTGACGCCCTCAATGGTCTGCGTGCCCAAGTCTTCATGCTTCACCTGGTCTGAAACCTCGTCGGCTTTTGCCAGTGCATTCGTCCTTGCAGTGATCTTCTCCCGCAGCGCGTGGTCTTGCTGGTCACCCGGCAAGTCAATGATAGTCGGGCCGCTGTCCCAGCCTACTGCGTTCTTCCTGATGACCTTTGTTCCTTCACCGCCGGGCGTCAGAATGTACTGAACATGCGTGGTGGGATCATTAATGAAAAACAGCTTCGGACTATCAACCTGCATCGTCCCGATACGGTGCAAGTCGGTCTCACGCCGTGTGCGGCCCTGGCTGTCGCGTGCCACAAAAGAGGAGGTCTTATTCACGATCCTATTGCCGTCCGCCAAGACCTGCGTGGTCTCTGTAATGGCGGTCGCGCTGTAGGGTGCACCCGTAACCACCTCTCCACTACCGGCCATCTCAGCCGAAAAAAATTCAATTTTGCCTTCCGGCAGGCGCTCACTCTGGAGCATCATGTTGCCTGGCGGCGCCATCATGGTGATAGGTGCATCTTGGGTGAAAGTGAAAGTACGGACTTTTTCCTTTGGTGCGGACTCCTGTGCGGCAACGCTTCCTGCCATCACCAATGCGCTCAGCAATAAAATAGCAATTCGGTTCATAGATAGCTCTCCTTGAAAATTTTGTTATTGCACTAATCTCACGGCGTAGGGTGTTCCGTCCTGGCTTACCACAAAATCAGCCATAAATCGTCGCGCTCCAAAGTCGGGACTTACCGGCGCGCCCATCTGCCACAACGCGCTCGCTGGTACCTGAACGCGCACTATATGAAGTTCATCGGCGGGGACAGTAGGATCGTATCCCGGCAAAGCAAGGAACTGGCGGTGGGAAGCGGTGACGTTGTTCGTGGCTTTCCGCCTGACATGTGCTATGGCAGGTCGCGCTGGGGTTGTAACACCCTTTGCCACGATCGAAGCTTCTGGCGTTTTTACTGGAATATTACTTAGTTGTTCTTGAACTATTTCTTTCGTCGGGACTTGATGCGTTGAGCGCGATCCCAAAGACATTAGGCCGATCGCCACTGCCAAGCCTGCCGCGATTGCGCCCACGCTAACGCGGCGTACCAACTTGCGTCGTGCGTGATGGCGTCGAAATGCCGTCGCCAGTCCGGCTCCAACTTCAGCCGGCGCGCCTCGGCCCGATGAAGCGGCAAGTCCGCGCAACGCTTCGCTTAGCCGTGCATCTGATTTCAAATCTCCGGATTGTGGATCTATTTCATGCATTTTTGACAACTCAATTTCGTCTTCAACATCGCCCGCGCCCGATGCAGCCTCGAAGCCACTGTTCCCGGCGAACACTCCAGCAGCGCCGCCGCATCGCCATAGCTCATTTCTTCCAGGTCACACAGCGCAATCACCTCACGGTATTGCTCCGGTAACGCCAGCACGGTCTTACGCAGCAACTCCAGTTGCTCAGTGTTGCTGAGTTCGGAAAGCAGATCCAGATCGCTGGTCAATCCGGAATCGCCGGTATCCAGCCATTCCTCTTCAATCGGCAGGTCCAGTCGTTGCCGCTGCACCACGCGCCGCGTCAAGTTGCGCGCCACACCAAACAAATAGTTGCCTAGAGGCCCTTTATCCCCCTGATATCCCTTCGAGTTTCCGATCAGCAGCATAAAAACTTCTTGCGTCACTTCCTCCGCGGTAGCGGTATTGCCGCTCATGTGCAGCGCAAACCGGTAAATCGGGCCCTGATAACGCTCATAAAGCGCGGTGAATGCCGTCTCATTTCCTTTGCCAAGCTGCCGCAGCAGCTCCTGATCTTCGAATGGCGATTCTGCCATGGCTCTGCTGGGCGCTGCCCTTGCTCCTGTTATCCATTGCTCGAATTGGGCAAATCGTTCCATTTATTTTTTCGCTAGCTGAAAAGCAGGTTCACAGCGTCTCCAGTCATCAGACGGGCAGAGCCTACTTCAGTTATCCAAAGAAAGCCTGAGAGTCAAGTCTCTTGCAGTGAAGCGCGCGAAAAAGCACCAATGGTTCGGCCGTTACGCTAAACTTTCTTTTCTATGGAATGGTTTGAAAGTGACGATTTCTGGCGAGAATTTTATCCGTTCATGTTTTCCGACGAGCGGTTTGCTGCCACGCCGGACGAAGTTAACCGCATTCTTGCCCTGACCCAATGCAGCGGCGGCAGCGTGCTCGATCTTTGCTGTGGCCCGGGTCGCCACTCTGTAGAATTCGCCCGGCGCGGATTTCATGTCACCGGCGTTGACCGGTCACCGTTTCTGCTGGCTAAAGCACGCGAAGTGGCAACCACGTCCGGCGCTTCGGTGGAATGGGTGGAGCAAGACATGAGGAATTTCGTCCGCCGTGCAGCCTTTGATCTGGCCCTCAGTCTCTTCACATCATTCGGATATTTTGAAGATGAACAGGATGATCTCCGCGTGCTGCGGAACATCCATCAGAGCCTGAAAGAAAACGGCGTGCTGATCATTGAAGTTCTGGGCAAGGAGCGCCTGGCGCGCGTCTGGAAAGACACCATGTGCAATGAGCTGGTAGATGGCTCGTTGATCTTCCAGCGTCCCCAGATTCGCGACGATTGGACCCGCATACGCTCGGAATGGACGCTGGTGAAAGACGGCCGCTCGCGCAGCTTTAATTTCGAACACACCATCTATTCCGGCCGGGAACTGAAAGATCGATTACTGAGCTGCGGCTTCAAGCAGGTGCAGTTGTTCGGCGATCAGCAAGGATCGCCCTATGGCCTTGACGCGTTGCGGTTGATTGCGGTGGCGCGGAAATAAAGTCAATGAAAATGCATATGGGCCTGAACACGTCTCATTAGGGACGCCATTGCTGATCGCTCCCGCACAAATCGGTACGAGCGCGGTTACGCATACGGCTCTTACCGTAGATGACTAGCGGCGGAGCGTGTTTACTGCGACTTTCCTGTCGCCTGTGCCCGCTCGCCTGGAACTTTTTTCTGGATCTGTTCCGCTGCCATCTTCTTGGCCTCATCCAACGCCTGGTCCGCCGAAACTTTCACGTCAGGTTCCACGCCGGTTCCTTCCCAATCTTTCTTCGAAATTGGGTTAATGGGCCGCCCGCCGGGCACGCCGATCATGAAGTGATCGTCAATCCTATGTCCTGAAACCGGGTGCGCGCCCCCTCCTGTGGTTTCCCCAATAATAGTTGCCCGCTTCAGGTTCTTGAGGTTGTAGGTAAACTCCTCCGCACCGGAAAAAGTTCTCGTGGAGGTCAGCACAAAGACCGGCTTGCCTGCAAACCTCTTGCCCGGCACATAAGGCAGGGTCCAATACTGTGTCGTCGAGTCATCTTTGCGGTTGTACATATCATTAAGGTGAGTAGGCTCGTCAAAGAGATAGCTGGAGATGAATTGGACCATCTTGGGGTCGCCGCCTCCGTTCTGGCGCAGATCGAAGATGATGGCGTCCGAGTTCGCCAGGAAACTCATGGCTGCTGTGACTGTCGGGCCGCATATCTGTGGATTGGGAAATGCGTCGAACTTCAGATAGCCAATGTTCGAGGGGAGGTGCTCTACTTTCTCGAAAAAGCAGTTGTTGCGCTCCAACTGCATCCGCATCCTTGCCTCTGCTTCGGGATCGCGCCCAGGGTCGCCCTTGGGCACAACTCGCGGCGAAAAAATTACGTGCAGGTGTTTGTCATGGCTTACTTCCTGAAGATGGTTCGTGAGCAGGTCGGCAAACGCTTCGGCATCGTTCAAAGAGTCGTAATCGCCCTTTTTCTGGTGCGCCCGCAGGGCTGCTTCCATCTTCTTGGCGGTTTCCGGATATATATAAAACTCGTTGAGGTTGGCTACCGCTCCCTCGATCACGCGCGCCCGCGCAGCCGCATCGATGGTCAATGACATCTCCGCCGCCGTGATGCCGGGTGGGATGGCCCGCATCATGAAGCTTGCGATCACCCCGGAGTCCGCATCCTTCATGTTGATGGTTCCCACGGCGACCGTTGGGCTTGCTTTTTCTTTGACGCGAAACCTGATTTGCAGCGGCTCACTCTTGTCCACACCTTGTAACTCGAACCCGCCGGTTTGTTCCCGGAAAGCCAGCATTTCATCCACCGAGTCCGTGGGATCGAATTTTGTGACATAAGCCTGGATGCGCGGGCGGTCGCCGGTGTTGAACACATCAAGCCATGTTTGTAATGCCCGTCCCGCAGGTGTCTCGGGAATGGCCGGAGCCTGCGGCCAGGCGCAGGCAACTCCCATAACAACGAAGAAAACAATTCTGCTCAGCATGATTCCTAAGACTCTACCACCACCACAAAATTGGTCAAGGAAAGGCTTTGAATGTCACTCGAGATGGCAACCCTGCCGTATGATAGATTTTTGCGTCGAGTTGGGAGGACAGGGCCATGAACGTAGAAGCGCAGGTAACGTGGACCGACGGCGAGCGCTTTGTCGCCAATGCCAGCAGCGGCCACGGGATCGTTATTGACTCTGATCGTGAGCGCAACAGCGCCGCCGGTCCCATGGAAATGGTTCTGATGGGGCTGTGCGCCTGCACGGCCACAGACGTGGTGAGTATCCTGCGCAAGAAGCGCGAGCCGTTTGTAGGCGTCCACGTAAAGGCCGAGGCGGTGCGTGCCACAGAAGCGCCCACGGTCTATACTTCGATCAAACTTATCTATACAGTTTCCGGGCAGGTTTCACGCAAGGCAGTGGAGGACGCGGTCAGGTTGTCAGAAGAAAAGTATTGCAGTGTCTCCGCGATGTTGAAATGCACGGCCAAGATCGTTACTGAAGTGCATCTTTCCGAGGCCACGGAAACCGCTGGTTCCGCGCGGAAATAGGTTTCGACGGGGAAATAAAAGAAACATTGCGGAAGTAAAAAGAATCTAATTTCCAAATGGGGGAATTCTTTTCATGTCGCAAAAGAAAGTTGTGGTTTATAGCCAGCCTGGTTGACCGCCCTGCTCATGGGCTGAGTCATACCTTTCGGAGAAAGGTATTGAGTTTCTAGTGAAAGACGTTAGTTCTGATCAGCAGGCGGTTTTTGAGCTGGTGCGTACCTACAACAGCCGTTCCACGCCAACCATTGTCGTCGGGGAGAAAGTCATGGTCGGCTTTGATCCTGAGCGCCTGGACGCAATGCTTGCAGAGTGAGTTCGCCGCCAAACGATCGGTAAGCCCCGCGCCGGAGCGGCAACATCCATGGCGGGGCTATTTCTTTGTGGCCACAGCAACCTTCTGCTGGGGCGCTGCCGCCGCGGTTGGCAAATACATCTTCAATGGCGGACTCTTTGCCGGCCATTCCTTGATTTCTCCCGTGGTGATAACACAGGCCAGAACTACCTTCTCTGTCCTTGTCCTTGGCCCTATTCTTTTGCTGCGATTTGGCGGCCGCATTTTTTCCATCAGCGCCAAGGATCTACGGCTTTGCGCGCGAGTAGGGACGCTGGGTGTGGCCTGCTCCAATTTTTTCTATTACCTGGCTGTGCAGAAGTCGACCGTCTCATTGGCGATCACGGTGCAATACGTTGCGCCTTTGTGGGTATTGATTTACATGGTCGCGCGGGGCAGGGAACGGGCGACTTTGCAACGCACAACTGCGGCGCTGGTCGCCATGATCGGAACGGCCC
>JBARNL010000497.1:0-2355 GCA_049802955.1 Candidatus Angelobacter sp. | reverse complement strand
TTGCTTTCAGCCAAGCTGTTTCCCCACGAAGAGACAAGCGCCATTAAGCTGGGCGCCGTGGTGGAGATGCTGCACACAGCTACGCTGGTGCATGATGACATTATCGATGAAGCGAAAACGCGGCGCGGCAGGCCGGCGGCAAACACAAAGTGGGGAAATTCAAAGTGCGTCCTGGCCGGCGACTGGCTCTACATGGAAGCTTTTAAAATTGCCGTGCAGGAGCGCAATTTTCGCGTCTTGGATGTGCTGATCGATTTGACGCAGCAGATGGTTGAAGGCGAACTGCTGCAAATGGAAAAGCTGGGCAAGATCATATCGCTGGAAGAGCATTTTGATCTGATCTTCCGCAAAACAGCCTGCTTGTTTTCTGTGTCTACGCGATTGGGAGCGCTGATCGGCAAAGCGACAGATGAGCAGGAAAGCGGGCTGGGCGAATATGGACGTAATCTTGGCCTGGCATTTCAGATCGTGGATGACGTGCTGGATTTGACCGCGTCAGAAGACGTGCTGGGCAAGCCGGTGGCCAGCGATCTGCGCGAAGGCAAAGTTACAATGGCGGTGATCCATGCGCTGCAACACTGCGCGCCGCAAGAGCGCAAACTGGTGGAAACGGTTCTGGAAGAGCGCGCGTTCGCGAGCGTGAAGCATGAGCAGATTCTGGAAATGCTGAACCGCTATGGATCCATCCCTTATGCCTATGATGCAGCCGCCAAACATGCTGAGTTGGCGCGGAAAGCAATTTGCACTTTTCCGCTATCGGAAATTAAGCGCGCGCTGCTGTCGATTCCGGATTTTATCGTCGAGAGAAATAGCTAATTGGTCGGTTGCAGCAAGCCCGCCGCGAAATGCTATTACCATTGAGCCCGCCTGCCGCGGCTTCTATACTTAGGGTTGGAGAATAACCTTGGCTCTTTCAGTTGTAATCGTGGATGACGAACAGCTCGCGCGTGAAGAATTGAGCTATTTGCTCAAAGCCATCGATGACGTTACGGTGGTGGCACAAGGCCACAACGGGATTGAAGCCGTGAACCTGGTCAAGGAGTTCTCCCCGGATTTACTTTTTCTCGATGTGCAGATGCCAGGGCTGGACGGGTTCGGCGCTTTGAAAAAGTTAATCGATAAAAAAGTTCCGCTTCCACAAGTCGTCTTCGCCACAGCTTTTGACCAATATGCAGTGAAAGCCTTTGAAGTCAATGCTATAGACTACATTCTTAAACCTTTTGATAAGAAGCGCGTCAGCGCCGCGGTAGAGAAAGCGCGCAAGAAGATTCAAGGCGTTCCTGCCGATCAACAACGCCTGGACACGCTGGTCAAGCTGCTGGAATCTCAGCGCCCGCAGAATTCCAAAGTGCTTCTGCGCAGTGCAGGACGTCTGCTACTTGTCGACCAGAAAGACCTCTGCTTCGCCTCGATTGAAGACGGCATTATCAGCGTGGTGGCCACCAATCTTGAAGGCCAATCCAACTGCCGCACACTTGAAGAATTACTTGAAGGGCTCGACCCCGAGACCTTCTGGCGTGCGCATCGATCGTTCGTCGTCAACATCAACCGGATCAAAGAAGTTGTGCCCTGGTTCAAGAGCTCATACCAGCTTCGCATGGACGATCGCAAGCAAACCGAGATTCCCGTCAGCCGCGCCCAGACCAAGCGGCTCCGCGAACTTTTCGGCCTCTAGTTTGACCGCGTTTCCGGCACTACTGTGATTTCCAATCTGCGTGAGCCGCGCAGCACAATCAGCCGCGTCGCCACTCCAATCCTGTCTTCGCTCAGCAGACGATGCAGCACGTCCACGCCTTCCACCGGCGCGCCCGCCAAAGACGTGATCACATCGCCTTCTTGCAATCCCGCTTTTTGCGCCGGACTTCCAGGTTCAGCCGAAAGCACCAGTGCGCCCGTTGTAGTCTCAAGCTCATAGTGCCGTGCAATGATTCGGTTCAACGATGCTGTCTGCGCCTGCACGCCAATATAGCTGCGCCGAACCCGGCCAAACCGGATCAGCTTGCTGGCAATAAACTGCGCTGTGTTAATGGAAATCGCAAAGCACAATCCTTGTGCCGGCAAGATTGTTGCAGTGTTCACGCCAATTACTTCCCCGTGCGAATTCACCAGCGGCCCGCCAGAGTTGCCAGGATTTAGTGCCGCATCAGTCTGGATCACGTCTTCAATCAGCCGACCTGATTGCGATCGCAAGCTGCGTCCCAGTGCGCTCACCACGCCGGCGGTCACTGTGTATTGAAATCCGTACGGGTTGCCGATGGCGACCACAAGCTGCCCAACGCGTATCCGTCGCGAGTCGCCCAGTTTTGCGCTCCGCAGGAAGGGCGCATCAATTCGCAACAGCGCCAAGTCCGTGTC
>JBARNL010000496.1:0-4816 GCA_049802955.1 Candidatus Angelobacter sp. | reverse complement strand
GCACAGGATTGTCTGCGACTACGTTGCGGGAATGACCGATAGTTATATCTTTGAGCAGCATCGGCGGTTTTGCGGGGGGAAGAAGAAGGTCCCGGGCCTCAGCGGCTAAAACCGATTTGTTTCACATTTATAGGTGACAAGATGGCAAAAATAAAATTGAAGGCCGAAGATGGCCATGAACTCGACGCATATATAGCCGAAAGCAACGGCGCGGCGCGCGGCGCTGTTGTTGTGGTCCAGGAAATATTTGGCGTAAACAGCCACATACGTTCCGTGGCGGATGATTACGCAGGCCATGGCTTTCACGCGATTGCTCCGGCGTTGTTTGACCGCGTGCAGCGCAACCTTGAACTTGGCTATAATCCCACTGACACCACCCAGGGGATGAAAGCGGCAAGGCAGATTGGCATGGACACGGCTTTAAAAGACATTGCCGCTTCCATCAGCCATGCGAGAACAGAATGGCCTGCGCTGAAAGTTGGAGTACTGGGATTTTGTTACGGCGGCAGCCTGGCATGGCTCGCCGCCACTCGGCTCGATCCTGCTGCCGCCGTGTGCTATTACGGCGGACAGATAGCGGCAAGCGCCGCGGAAATACCACACTGTCCCGTGATGATGCATTTCGGCGCCAAAGATCCTCACATTGGCCCGGAGGAAATCGAAAAGATCAGGGCGGCCCACCCCGATCTGCCATTATTCTTGTATGACGCGGGCCACGGGTTCAATTGCGATCAGCGCAAAGACTTTGAGCCGGAGTCAGCGAAGCTGGGGCGGCAGCGCACGCTGGAGTTCTTTACCCGCCATTTGTGATCGACGCAGCATCTCATTTGTAGATGCTATGAAGTTCTGCAATCAACGTAAATCTCGGAGCATTGGCATCGCATCGTTTTGCGATATTTTTAGTATGCTAGAGGAGTGAGTATTTCTCCCGCCGATATAACTTCCGAATCGCAAATGAACAACAGACTCCTCAAGCGCTGGCTTGTGTTTGCATCAGAGCGCGAAGAGCAGATATTCCTTGCCCTGACGCTGGTGATTGGCGCGCTGGTCGGCCTTGCCGTGGTTGCTTTCATCGTGCTGACCGAGCATATGGGAATGCGGCTATATCCGGTCGGCAGCAACCCGTGGAGGCGCGTTCTAATCCCCATTGCAGGGTCGCTTGGGATGGGCTATCTACTAGCCAGCTATTTCCCGGATGCCCGGGGCAGCGGTGTGCCGCAGGCGAAAGCAGCGCTTTTCGCGCGCGAGGGATTCATCTCTCTTCGCACCGTTCTGGGGAAGTTCGGCTGCACGGCGGCGACGCTGGCCAGCGGAATTCCGCTTGGACGCGAAGGCCCGTCGGTACAGGTGGGGGCGGGAATCGCTTCAGTGCTCGGACGGCGGCTGGGATTGCGTCCGGAAAAAGTAAAAGCGCTTTTGCCGGTGGGCGCGGCTGCTGCCATTGCGGCGGCATTCAATACGCCCATGGCTGCCGTGCTGTTTTCTCTTGAAGAAGTCATGGGCGACCTGAATGCACCGATCCTGGGATCAGTCGTGCTGGCCTCCGCGACATCCTGGGCCATTTTGCGTGTGTTGCTGGGCAATAATCCGCTGTTTCACGTACCGCAATATGAGTTGGTGCATCCCATTGAGTTTGCCATTTATGCGGTGCTGGGAGTGGTGGGCGGGCTTTTATCCGCGGCCTTTACCAAGCTTTTATTAGGCATGCGCACGCGCTTTTTGCTGCTGCCCAGGAAGACGCGATGGTGGCATCCGGTAACCGGCGGCGTGCTGGTTGGGCTGATGGGCTGGTTCGTTCCCCAGGCAATGGGCGTTGGCTATGGTTACGTCGGCGATGCCTTAAACAATCATATGGCATTGAAGTTGATGGCGCTTCTGGTTGTGCTCAAGCTTTTTGGCGTGACCGTGAGTTACGCTTCAGGCAACGCCGGTGGAATATTTGGTCCTGCATTGTTCCTGGGCGCAATGCTTGGCGGGACAATTGGCAGCGTGGCCCACCATTTTTTACCTGCCGTCACGGCGCTACCGGGAGCTTATGCGCTGGTCGGGATGGGCGCGTTATTCGCCGGAATTGTGCGCGCTCCCATGACCTCTGTGCTGATGATCTTTGAGATGACGCATGACTATGCGGTCATCGTGCCGTTGATGATTGCCAACCTGGCAAGCCTTTTTATTTCTTCGCGACTGCAGAAGCAGCCGATCTACGAAGCGCTGGCGCATCAGGATGGGATTCACCTGCCTGACTCGAAGTCGCGGTCCGGATTCGGACAGCGCAAGGTATTTCAGGCCATGCGAAATGCCACGGAAAGCTTGATAGCGCAATCGAGCGTAAAACAGGCTTTGGCACTTATTGCCGGCAGCCAATTCCGCGCATGGCCGCTCATGGATGAAGGAAATGTGGTTGGAGTCTTAAGCAGATCAAGGCTAACGGACGCCGCCAATGAAGGTAAGACAGAAGAAACGCTTTTGAGCCTGCTGGATAGCATTGAGTTTCCGCACGTGCATACTGACCACGCTCTCCATATCGCGCTGGAGCGCATGAGCAGCGCTCATATCGACATTTTGCCGGTGGTCAACCGGGCCGATGTTCATAAACTTGAAGGCATTGTTACCCTGCGCGACGTGCTTGATTCCTACGGCGTGGATTCCGCCGGCTCCGCATAGAATTATAGGTGCGATGCGGCCAGCACGCGGCGAGCCAGCTCAGGCGCTTTGAGTCGACGGCAGGTTTCGTCGAAGTTCGGTCGTGGGCCTTTCCAGCGAAGGTCCTCGACTGATTCAAACACCGGCACATCCATTCGCAATGTTGCCAGCGTGCGAAACAGCAATGCATCGTCCCACGCACTGAATAACGATTCGGACAATGCGCGCGCTTTTTTGATGGAAGGATGCCAGCCGCGATAGTCCTTGGGAATGTCTTCAAGGTGCGGATATTGCGATAAGACAAGAGTCGCGCCTTTCAAACCCCATCCTGCAACGCCGGGAAAGCCATCCGCACTGTCACCCACCACGGCGAGATAGTCGGGAATGGATTGGGGGCGGACCCCAAACTTTTCCACCACGCCTGCTTCATCGCGCAGGATTTCGCGGCGGCGGTCGAGCTGGACTACTCTGTTGCCCGCGACACATTGGCTGAGGTCTTTATCCGGCGTACAAATCAGCACCTGTCCAACGCGATCGTCGTTGGCGGCTTTGGCGGCGGCCGAGGCAAGCGCGTCGTCGGCCTCAAAATAGACTTCCGGCCAGACCTTTACGCCCATGGATTCCAGCGCTTCTTCAAGGATAGGGAACTGCGAGAACAATTCCGCAGGGACGCCGTCACTGGTTTTGTAGCCGGGATAAAGGTCATTGCGAAAAGATTCAACCACATGGTCCGTGGCCACGCCCAGATGAGTTGCGCCTTTTTCGATCATCGACAAAACGGAGGTCAGCACACCGCGCACCGCGCCGATTTCCTGGCCGTTCGAGTCTTTTGCCGAGGGCACGGCAAAGAAGTGCCGGAACAGTTCGTAGGTTCCGTCGATCAGGTGGACATCCATGAAGAAGCGATGTTATATGAAGCGGCAGCTCTGTGTTATATGAAGCGGCGGCTCTTGTGCTCGTGACCGGCTACTCAGTTCTCAATGCTTTCATGGGTGAAATGGATGCTGCGCGACTAGCCGGGATTACCGCGGCAAAAAATGCTGAAACAGCCAGAGCTATGGCGGCAATGCCGAGAGCGACGGGGTCCCAACTGGAGACGCCATAAAGCTGGGCTGAAATGAGGCGTCCGGCTCCGATGGCGAGAGGTACACCAAGAATCAATCCCACCAATACTCGCCTCGACGCTCCAGCAAGCACCATTTGCACCACTTTGACCCGGTCCGCGCCGAGCGCCATACGCAGGCCTATCTCCTGCGTCCGTTGCGCAACTGTGTAAGCGGTGACGCCGTACAGACCTACAGCGGCGAGCAATAGCGCAACAATCCCAAACAGCCCGGCAAGGCTGGCCACGGCGCGCTCCTGGTTGAACGAGAGATCAATCTGCTGTTGCATGGTCCTAACACTGGTAATGGTCAGGTTGGGATCAACTTCCGCCAGAGCCCTGGTGAGCAAGGGTTCGAGCGCGCCAGGGGTCGCATTGGTTACCAGCAAGATTCCGCCGATGAAGTGGGAGCGGTTTTCGAGTGTCTGCATCAAAGAAATCTTGTAGTTAGCGGTCTGCGCCAGTGGCAGGTAAAACATGGGACGCGCGGGCCGGCTCAAGCCCCAGCCGGCAAATTTTGCGTCGCGCACCACGCCGATAATGCGAAACATTCCCGCGTTTTCGGGCATATCAATGCCGAAGTGGTGGTCCAACGGTTCTTCGCCGGTCTTGAAGAAATGCTTGACGAACGATTCATTGACTACGGCGACTAGCTCTGAGGTCTCATTGTCGGCTGTGGTAAATCCGCGCCCGCGCAACACGGAAACGCCGAGGTCCTGCAGATAATTTGCGCTCACGCGATCCCAGGATGCGCCGGATTCGTCTTCCATCTTGGGTGCCGGATGCCCCTCCACCAGGATCAGTTCGCCCCAGTTATCCGTAAGCGGGTTGTACATGGCAAGCCCGGCGCTTTGTATTTCCGGCAGACGAGTGAGCCGCTCTTCAAGCTGACGATACAGCGCAGCCAGTCTGGCCTGCGAATAACTTGCTGGCGGAGTATTTAATGCGACTTCCACGCGTCCGCGGACCTGGTAGCCAAAATCCTGATGCTCAAGTTTGTTGAGGCTGCGCGCCAGCATGGTGGCTCCAGCCACCAGCACAACGGAAAAAGTGGCCTGCACGATGAGCAGG
>JBARNL010000495.1:0-3530 GCA_049802955.1 Candidatus Angelobacter sp. | reverse complement strand
AAGCAAAGCGGCGCGGCTGAGCCGGATCGGCGAAAGCTGGACTTGGACGAGCACTGGTTCCACAAAGGCATGGTAGTGCTCAAGTTTGCCGGCGTGGATTCCATCAGCGATGCAGAAACGCTGGTGGGCAGCGAGATCCAGATTCCACGCAGCGAACGAGCTGCCTTGGGCAGCGATGAGTTTTACGTAAGCGATCTGATTGGCTGCACCGTAACGGATTCCGGCCGCGAGATTGGCCGGGTGGTTGGTCGAATCCGGGACGTGCAGTTTGGCAGCGGAGAAGCGCCGCTGCTGGTCATCCAGGGCGAGAAGGAATATCTGGTCCCGTTTGCCGCCGCTTATATTGAAAAGATTGCGCTGGAGCAGAAGCGCCTGGAGATGAAACTTCCGGAAGGTCTGCTTGAGCTGGATGCGCCGCTGAACCAGGAAGAAAAACAGCGGCAGCATAAGAAGTCTTGATCGGGTCCGCACAAATGAAGTTCGAGATCGTAACTATTTTTCCGGACTTTTTTAGCGGGCCGCTGGATTACGGCATTGTGCGCAGGGCGCGCGAAGCCTCGTTCATTGAAATACAGATTCATGACCTGCGGGCCTTTACCACGGACCGGCACAAGACGGTGGATGACCGTCCGTTTGGCGGCGGTGAAGGCATGGTGCTAAAGCCGGAACCGCTGTTTGAATGCGTTGAGTCATTGCAGCTCGGGCCGCGCGAGCAGCGAGTTACAGGCGAAGCAAAAGAAACTGTGGTGCTGCTCTCTCCACAAGGCAGGATGTTCACGCAGGCAGTAGCGGAAGAGATGGCAGCGCTGGAGCGGATTGTTTTGATCTGCGGCCGCTATGAAGGCGTGGACGAACGCGTTGCTGAGAGCCTGGCCGACCAGGAGATTTCCATCGGCGACTACGTTCTGAGCGGCGGCGAACTGGGCGCAGCAGTGATGATTGACACCATCACGCGGCTGGTGCCGGGAGCCTTGGGAAACGCGGCGTCGGCGCGGCAGGAAAGTTTTAGCGCCGTCGCAAAAGCCGGAGTCGATGGGCCGGACAGCACATGCGGATCAGGCGGGCTGCTGGATTATCCGCATTACACGCGGCCGGCGGAGTTTCGCGGGATGGCAGTGCCGGAAGTTTTGATCGGTGGCAACCATGAGCAGATACGCAAGTGGCGTCGCGGCAAGGCGCTGGAAAAGACGTTGCGCAATCGACCAGATTTGCTGGAGCGGCAGCCGCTGAGCGAGGAAGACAAAAAGTTTTTGGCCGCGATCGACAAAGAAAAGATCGACGAAAAGAAGATCGACGAAAAGAAGATCGGCCGCGAATAAACGCGAAAGATCGCGAATCAGAAGCAGGACAGGTAAAATATTGATTCACGCGATTCGCGGCTAAAAGGTTTCGAATATCGGACGTAGGAACGTCCTTACTGAAAAGGAAACGATTATGTCACAGCACCCAATTATGGAAAAACTCGCTGCCAAGCTGCAGCGCAAAGACCTTCCCGTGGTTAAGCCGGGCGATAGCGTTCGCGTCCAGGTAAAGATCAAAGAAGGCGACAAAGAGCGCGTACAGGCGTTTGAAGGCACCGTTATATCAATGCGCAGCGGCCCACAAGGCAGCTTTACCGTGCGCAAGGTCAGCTTTGGCCAGGGCGTGGAACGTATCTTCCCGTTCAACTCCAAGGTGCTGGATAAAGTTGAGATCGTGCGTTCAAACCAGGTTCGCCGCGCCAAGTTGTTCTACCTGCGGGCGCTCAAAGGCAAGGCCGCGCGTCTGCGTGAAGTTGACCATCGCGCCGTGGCCGCAAAGGCTGCGGCCGCAGAAACCGCCAGCCAGGCTGAATGATTCTTCTATGTGCTTCAAGCTGCGGAAAAATTTTCCGCAGCTTTTCTTCCACGGCGGGCTGGGGCATAATGGACAAATAGAACCTCTGCGTCGAATCGATCCTCATGGCTGATTCTGCTTCCACTCGTAACGGCCCATCCGAACTTTTTGAGGGAGCGTACTACTCCATCGCTGACGGCGAGGTGTTCAGCATCGCCAAGGCGCTCAAGCTTGAGCCGGAAATTGTTCACGTAAGAATCTACAAGCAGCATTTTCCACAGCGACCTCGTTCCATTGATCCTGCTGCTCTTACTCTGGGAACTATCTATGATAAAGACGGTTTTGGGATGAGCCATCTGCCTCTGCAGCTGGCAACTTTCCTCAATAGCGAACCCGCCTTTCTTACTCATGGTGAGGTGAAACCGGAGGAGCTTAACGGCTACAATCTCTGGAAAGAAACTGCCGATGGAGGCGTCTTGGAATAGATGTCCGCCGCTCCCCAACCCGCACGCGTCAAACGGAAAAAGCGCGTTATTCCGATTAATCCGGCCACGGGACTGCCGTTTTCCAAGGGCACCATGAAGATGCGGCTGCTCAAGCGGCTGAAGTGTACCCAGAAATTTGAAAAGTTGGCATGGGAATCCGGCGCGCGCCTGGTGGCCGGCGTGGACGAAGTCGGGCGCGGCTGCCTGTTTGGCCCAGTTGTTGCCGGGGCGGTGATTCTTGAACCCGGCTATCGCATTAAGGGCCTGCGTGATTCCAAGCTGATTGACCAGAAGACGCGCGAGACGCTGGCCGAGCGAATCAAGCAGCATGCTATCGCTTACGCTGTGGCGGCCGTGGACGTGGCGCGGATCGACCAGCTCAATATCTACTGGGCGTCATTGCTGGCCATGCGAGAAGCCGTGGCGCAGCTCACGCCCGTCCCTGACCACCTGCTGGTGGACGCGGTGCGCGTGAACTGGGATTGCCCGCAGACCAAAATCATCCATGGCGACGCGCTTTCCATCTCAATTGCCGCGGCCTCCATCATCGCCAAAGTCCATCGCGACGAAATGATCCGCCGCTGGGCGCCCGTCTATCCCGAGTACGATCTGGCCTCGAACAAGGGCTATCGTTCACCCAAACACTTGGCCGCGTTGAATGAGCTTGGTCCCACGCCGCTGCACCGGCTATCATTCGCTCCGGTCTGGATGTGCCAGGGTAGCCAGCAGGAACCGTTTGAGTTTGAGGATGACGAACTGGCCGAAGCCGCAGAGTTGGCCGACGGTGCTGACGCGCTGGTGGCGGAAGGCTTGGCTGAAATCCCTTAGCGGAAGGCTTGGCTGAATATCCCGCTGCTTTTTCCGGATTGGCGATCCTCTCTGTCCCTTGTCTTTCTCCGCGCCTCCGCGGTGAGATCCTGGTTTTTTCCGATGACGCGCGATTACTCAAGTCGCCATTTTTGGTCGCTAATGAAGGACCCAGCAAGGCGAAGCTCTCCCCCGAGGGTCGCAACAATGCGCGTTATCAAGCAGAGGGTCGCATCGGCGCACCTTCCAGGGGGCGGGGCCAGAAGGAGATCGCCGAAATTGCCAAAATCGGGTAATTGAAAATTGAAAATTGAAAACTTGCCACTAAAACTTGCCACTGATGAAACACGGATGGCATTGATCGGAGTTCTAAAACTGTCTAGGGAGCCTCTGAACAAGCACTGATTTTAGGGCAGAATCGCG
>JBARNL010000494.1:0-1696 GCA_049802955.1 Candidatus Angelobacter sp. | reverse complement strand
TGCAAACGTGCTCCAAATTCAAATTTTTCTGCTCCTGGTATTAGCGGCTCGGCGCGTGCCCGGCCTCGCCGCTCACGAATTCACCAATACTCAGAGCCTTCAGCCTTCGGCGACCAAAGCATCAATCTGCTTGAGCATCTTTTCCACGCGCCCGCGCACTTCCTCGCGCTCTTTGCGCAGGGCGATCATCTCACCACGCAGCACGTCGAGTTCTTCTTCGCGCGTTTCCAACTGCTCGCGCAGGCGACCGGCATCGCGCTCCGCGGCGGCCTTGCCTTCACGCGTCGACTTCAGCAGCTCAATAGCTTTATAAATTTTTTCTTCCAGCGCGGGAAAATCGTCGCCGGATCTTGTTTCCGTCTCAGGTTCCATTTCACGGGCGAGTTTCAATGACATAGGAGCACTATACCTCGAAGAAAAATGAAGTTAACCCCGGAGTATAACGCAATGAGTTGTGGATAAGGAGGAAGAAAGAAGCATTCAGCAATTAGTCGTCAGCATTCAGCCATTTTTCTGAAATCCCGAAGCGAAGTGAGGGAACCCTATGGCTATGGATGAGCTTGGGTTCGCATTCCAAATTGCTTTTTGAAAACAATTCGAATCGATCGACACACCAGCAGCATGATCGTTAAGATCATGGCTCTTTGTTACGGTAGGCTTCCCTCGCTGCGCTTCGGGATTTCAGAAGAGAAGCTGAGTGCCGATTGCTGAGAGCTCGCCTACGCCGACCTTCTATCCAGTTCTTCCAGTTGGTTCCCTTGGCCGCTGCCGGTGAAATCGGTAAGGCCCGTAACTGTGGCCAGGCCGAGGCCCTGCAGTCTGAAGAAGCGGGATTCAGGATCGTCAGCGAAGCGAAGCATGTCAGGAAGACTCGCCACCATTCCGCTCAGGCCAAAGTCGATTGCGCCATGGGTTTCATAGCTGATCTCCTTCACCACGCCGCCAGGATAATCCGTGCACAAAGCGGTGATGGTTTCCGCAGCGCCGCAAACCAGGGCGCTTATGGCCGCGCGTTTATTTCGACGCCAGAAAAATGCGGCCATGCCAAAGAAAGACGCTGCCATTCCGTAATCAATGATTGCGTGGGCCTTTGGGTTAATTACCTTGGGCATTTTGTTGGTGGTCCATTTGGCGGCCTGATCCAGTAGCGGCATGGTGTCTCTCCTCGCGGATGGAATTATTTAGAGAGATGGAGCGCGCGTTGCAGAAGTTGTCTCAGTCGCCACAGCAGTAGTCGATTTCCCGGAGATTGCCGACCAATGCTGCCGCATAAGGAAAATTGCAGAAAGACGTTGTCTGAAAGGGGAAGCGCAGCAGTGCTACGTCTCTACGGGCAGAAATTTTTCAGCTTGCGGCTGGCAACTCAGTGATTTGCAGATCGCCCCAAGCAGCAGCGATGCAAAAGCTTACTTCGCCGCGGCCATCTTGTCCCAGACCTGCCAGAATGCTTTCATCTCATTCGGCTGGCCCAGAGAGATGCGAGCGTATGTATCCATGGGCGGGAATGGCCGGCCAATGAGAATATTGTTCTTCTTGAAATGATCAATCACGGTGCGGATGGGGCGTTGCGTGTTGAACATCACAAAATTTGTCCAGGAGGGAATCACCTCTAGCTTGCGCAACTTTGCTTGCCGCTGGAATTCGTCGCGGTCAAAGCCATTCCGCATTGCCGCTGTCTTGTGTTCATCGTCATGCT
>JBARNL010000493.1:0-3642 GCA_049802955.1 Candidatus Angelobacter sp. | reverse complement strand
GTCCACCACGATCAAGCTGAATTTCCACTGATCCAACACACAAATCAAATTACGGAGGCGCATTTCGGGATATCGGGATGCGCCTTTGGCGTTTCTGTGCGCTGAAAGTCGATACGCGGTAAATCGCTAGGCTCGGGCCGTCTGCTGTGCGGCCAAGATGCGACGAGCGCGCAATCGCGCCACCAGCCAGGCAATCAGACGATAAGCTAGAAGGCCGGCCAGAACCGCGCCGTAAGTCAATGGGCGGCGCAAGTCTGCTTTGACCAGCCAGATGAAATGGACCACCCCGGCAGTGGCACTGAAGTAGATGAGGCGATGCAGTTTCTGCCAGCGCTTGCCGCCCATGCGCCGGATCCAGCCTTTTGTGGAGGTAATGGCCAGCGGCAGCATCAGAAACCATGCCGTCATACCGGCAGTAATAAAGCGGCGTTTGGCGATATCGTGAAGCATTGCGTGAACGTCAAAAAATTTGTCCAGCCAAACGTAGGTCATCAAATGTAATGAGCCGTAAAAGAATGCGAACAGTCCCAGCATGCGGCGGTAACGGATCAGCCAAGTCAAGCCGCTAAGTTTTCTTACCGGCGTGACGCTGAGCGTGATCAGCAGGAAAGTAAGCGTCCACCGGCCCGTTGTGCGCGTGATCACGTCAATGGGATTCGCGCCCAGGCCATCGTGAATGCCTTTCCACGTGAGCACAAAAGCCGGGCCCAGACAAAGTAGAAATACCGGCACTTTCAATGCCCGAACGTACTTTTCCGGCAGCGGTTTCATCAGTAATTTTTTTGCAGATCCATGCCGGAATAAAGGCTTGCCACCTGGTCAGCGTAGCCGTTGAACATGAGAGTTGGACGCTTGCGAAATTCGCCGATCCGGCGCTCACTGGCCTGGCTCCAGCGGGGATGGTCTTTCTGCGGATTCACATTGGAATAAAAGCCGTATTCATCGGGCGCCATTTTGTTCCAGGTGGTTGGCGGCATGGAATCAGTAAAGCTGATTTTCACGATCGCTTTGATGCCCTTGAATCCGTACTTCCACGGCACGATTAAACGCAGAGGCGCGCCATCAACGTTGGGCAGAACTTCGTCATAGAGGCCGACAGCGATGATGGCCAGCGGATGCATGGCTTCGTCCATGCGCAGGCCTTCAACATAAGGCCAATCCAGCACGCCGCTGCGCTTCTGGTTGGGCATCTGGTCCGGAGCAAGAACAGTCTGGAAGGCGACAAACTTCGCGCGGGGGAGCGGGTTCGCAGCTTTGATCAGGGCGTTCAACGGAAACCCGACCCACGGAATCACCATGGACCAGCCCTCAACGCAACGATGGCGATAGATGCGCTCTTCCAGCGGCGCCAGCTTCATGATGGCGTCAATATCCAGCTTTGTGGGTTTCTTGACCATGCCGTCAATCGCGACGGTCCAGGGCCGTGTGCGAAAATTCTTGGACAGCCCATTGGGCTCGTATTTATCCGTGCTGAATTCGTAGTAATTGTTGTAATTGGTGATGTCTTTGAATGATGTCGGCGTTTCCGAGGTGCTGAACGGGCTCTTTACAATGCCGCTGAGCTTTTGGCCCTCAGCGTGGACGGTGGTAGCAGTATCCATGTGGTCATGTAGATAAAAGCCGCCGGCCACCGCGGCCCCAGCCGCGACTGCGCCGGTTATAAACTTGCGCCGGGTCAGGTAGGTCGATTTGGGAGTAATCTCCGATGAAGGTATGTCGCCTGTTTTCTTGATCAGCATAGGATTTGGTACCTGCTTCTATTTTACTTGCCTGCGTCGCAGGATTCATTCTTTAAGATGAACCAGAGTGTAGAAAGATACATTTGGAGTACGAAAAGGGCAGGAAGTTGGATTGGGGGCGGGATTAACAGCTCTGAAACATCTCTACTTCAATCAAGTTCGTCATCCCGAAGGGCGTGAGCGAGCCAGCGTTTTCATCAGCTGGCGAGTAGCCCTGAGGGACCTTATGTTTTTATTTTGCTGAAATCTATTGGAACTCCATCCTTCAGAAGTCCTTCTGGATACCAATCTGCAGCAAGATCTTTCCACCCAGGATTCATTGATTTGACTAGTTTGTCTTTCTTTTCTCTGCGCCAGCCTTTGATTTCTTTTTCTCGGGCAATTGCCGCTTCCACATTCGCAAACTGCTCAAAATAAACCAGACGATAGCACTTGTATTTAGATGTGAAATATCCGCCCTGATTATTTTTGTGCTGCCAAATGCGCAGATAAAAAAACGCTGTTATGCCGGTATACAGGACATGGCGCGATTTGCTGCCCATCATATAAACGTATGCGACCTTTTCCATGGCTAAACAAAAGGTCCCTCAGGGCTACTCGCCCGCTGAAGACTGCGCGGGACTCGCTCACGCCCTTCGGGATGACGATCTAAGTAAATGAGACACATTTACACCATGACAACTGCTTATTGCGCCTGGCTGCATTACGCAAGATATACCGTTTCAAAATCCCACAAACACCGGCTGCGGTTGCAAACGCACTCCCCATCTATCAAAGACCTTTTTCTCGATTTCATCTTTGAGAGCAAGAATGTCTTTTGCCGTTGCGCCGCCGCGGTTCACGATGGCCAGAGAATGTTTGCGGGAAATGCCTACTGGTCCTACCGAATAGCCTTTGGAAAATCCTGATTGTTCCACCAGCCATGCGGCTGCAAGTTTCACCTGACCGTCGGCTGCGGGATAACGTGGCATGGTCTTGCCGGGAGCGCGCTGCTCCGCCAGTACCTGAATGCGATCTGCTTCGGCGGCGCTGACAATGGGATTCTTGAAGAACGATCCGGCGCTGCGGCAGTCTTCGTCGCCTTCCACCAGCAGCATGGCTTTGCTCTGGCGGATGGAGCGAACGGCATCTCGCACTTGTTGCAGCGTGGGCCTTTCGATATTAGTTGCCGAAAAATTAGTCGCCGCAAAAAAATTTCTAATGTCTGCGTATTCAATTCTTGGCTCCGCATTGCGGCAAAGGCGGTAAGACACTTGCAGCACAATGAACTCGCCTCGTTGAGTGTTATTGAAAATGCTGGAGCGATAGGAAAAGCCGCAATCGCTATTACCGAGGTCCACGAGGTTGCCGGTAGCAATCTCCAGGGCGCGCACGCGAGCGATGGTCTCCGATACTTCCTGCCCATACGCGCCAACATTTTGTACCGGCGTGCCGCCCACGCTGCCGGGAATCCCGCTCAGGCATTCAATGCCGCCGCAATTTTTGCCGACGGCGAGAGCCACCAGTTCGTCCCAGTTTTCACCCGCGCCGGCGTGGAACAGCATTTTCTGGCGGTCGCCTTCAAACTCCACGCCTGCCAGAGACACTTTCAGCACCACGCCGGGCCAGCCGCTATCGGATATAAGAAGATTGCTGCCGCCGCCGAGAACAAAAAGAGGCAGTTTGCGGGCCAAGGCAAACGCCACCGCTTCAGAAACTTCATGTTCCGAATGGGCGTCAATAAAATAGCGCGCAGGGCCACCGACGTTAAAAGTGGTCAACGGTGCAAGGGGGATGTTTTCCTGGGTTCTCAAAAGATTGATAACAGAGTACAGGAGAGATGCAGGCTAGGGAAACGACTTTTTAATTGGTAGAATGGAACAAGACCAATCGGGAGGAAAACGATGTATCCAGAGGGAATGGT
>JBARNL010000492.1:0-4456 GCA_049802955.1 Candidatus Angelobacter sp. | reverse complement strand
GTGATGGCGCTGGCGCTGGTGGGCTTACTCCATTACTTGACGGTCCTGCTCACGCGCAACCGCCTGGCCGGGGTAATTGCGCCGTTGCTGGTGCTTTTCAGTGGCGGCTTGGGATGGTGGCTACTTTTCTCTGAAACCAGCAGCAACGGATTTTTTACTACGCTGGGAAACTTGCAGCACGATTACACCATTGTTCCCAACAGTATTTTGCGTTGGGGAAACTCCCTGACAACTTTGTTTGTGCCGCAGCGCAGCATTCTGTTTGGCCTGCCGCTGGCGCTCACCATCTTCTGCCAGTGGTGGCTTGCGATATCGCAGCAGGAAGACGCAGCACATGCCACTGACGATCAGACTCGCGACGCACGTCTGCAACAAAAAAATGTCGCCAAAGCCACTAAACTTTCTAAATCCCGGCGCAAAGCTTTACGAAAAGCCGCAGCCCTCCCCCAAACTGATCCGCCCAATTTCTATCTGCGACGCATGCTGGCCGCTGGAGTCTGCGCCGGATTGCTGCCTCTTATCCACGCGCACACATTCCTGACTGTTATGGCAGCGGCAGCTTGCCTTCTTCTGCTCTTCCGTTCTGCTTGGCGAAGCTGGCTTTACTTTTTTGCCAGCGCGCTTGTTGTCTCCGCACCTGAAGTCCTGTGGCTGGCGAACACCGGCGGCGTGAACGCCCGCAGCTATCTGGGCTGGCAGCCGGGATGGGACCACGGACAGCATAACGTGATCTGGTTCTGGTTTGTAAACACCGGATTATTTATTCCAATGCTTGTCATCGCTCTGGTGTGGAGGCGCGGCACATTCAAGCTGCCGCAACGCGTGCTCAAGTTTTACCTTCCGTTTATCTTGTGCTTCATTGTCCTTAACCTGATTAAAGTTGCGCCGTGGGTATGGGACAACATCAAAGTTCTCTTCCTCTGGTATGTTGCTTCAGCGTCGCTGGTGGCCTGGTTATTGGCTCGATGGTGGCAGCAACGCTCGCTCATTCGCTGGCTTGCTCCTGCCGTGCTGGCTACTCTGCTTCTGGCTGGCGCTCTGGACATATTGCGAGTTGTTTCTGAAGCGTCTGAATACCAGGAGTTCGACGCTCAGGGCATTGCCGCCGCGAGACTGATTTCTGCCCAAACTGCTCCTCGGGCTTTGGTCTTGCACGCACCAACTTACAATTCTCCGGTATTCTTAACTGGCAGGCGTTCTCTGCTGGGCTACCCCGGTTGGATGTGGTCGCGTGGACTGGATTATTCTGGACGTAGTACTGATATTGAACGCATTTATGCAGGAGCGCCCGAAGCGGAAGCCCTGCTGCGGAAGTACAACGTGGATTACGTTCTTGTCGGGCCCATGGAACTTGCGTCATTCAAGGTAAATGAGCAATTCTGGTCAAAGTACAAAACATTGTCGCAGGCAGGCGCGTATCGCGTGTATCAAATCAGGGATCAAAGCAAGTGAGGTAAAGAAATGAAGATTGGCATTCTAACTGGAGGCGGCGATTGTCCGGGGCTGAACGCGGTAATTCGCGCCATAGTTCGCAAAGGCATTTTTCATCATCAGGACCAGTTCGTCGGATTTATGGAAGGCTGGCGCGGCGTGCTGGAAAACATAACGCGCCCGCTTGACCTGGAAGCAGTGAAAGGAATCCTGCCGCAAGGCGGCACGATACTGCGTACCTCGCGCACCAATCCATCCAAGAAAGAAAATGGCATGGAGCGCTGTATTGATAACCTGAAAAAAAATGGAGTTGAAGCGCTGATCGCGCTGGGCGGCGACGACACGCAGTCAGTCTCGCTTAAGCTTTATGATCGCGGCGTGAAAGTGGTGGCCGTCCCCAAGACCATTGACAACGACCTTACCGGCACCGATCTCTGTTTTGGCTTTGATACGGCCGTGAGCATCGCCACGGAAGCCATTGACCGCGTCCACACTACGGCGGAAGCGCACAACCGCGTGATTGTGGTGGAGGTGATGGGACGCGAGGCCGGCTGGATCGCCATTTACAGCGGCATCGCCGGCGGTGCGGATGTAATCCTGATCCCCGAGCAGCCGTTTGATATCCAGGAGATTGCTGAAACCATTAAGGCGCGCCATGACCGTGGACGCTACTTCAGCATTATTGTGGTGGCGGAAGGCGCCAAGCTTGCCAACCGGGCTCCTGATACCGAGCGCAGAAAGACCGATGAATTTGGGCACGTGCGTCTGGGCGGCATTGGCAACACGCTGGCGGCGGAAATTGAGGCCCGCACCGGCTTTGAGACGCGTGCCGTGGTGCTTGGCCACATCCAACGCGGCGGCTCGCCAACGGCTTTTGATCGGATGCTGGCTACTCGTTATGGCATCGGCGCCATTGACCTGGTGCATCAAGGCAAGTTCGGGCGCATGGTAGCGCTTAAAGGAAACGATATCAGTTCCGTTCCCATTGCCGACGCCGTATCCAAGACGCGCTATGTGAGCCAGGAATTTATCAATGTTGCGGAAAGCCTGCGGGAGCAGCATTCTGAAGAGGTTTCTCGTTCCTGAATCCAAGTGATCTGCCTTTAGGATGACCGCACGGATGACACAGCTTTCCGCCAAGGCCCGCAAGCGCAGGCCGCGCCCGCGGTCGAATGTTCCTGCTGTGGTGTATGAATTGGCGGGCCCTTCACGCGACGGTTGGTGGGGCAGCCTGACCATTCTGTTAGCCGCTGCTTTGTTGCGGCTGATTTTCCTCACGCAAAAACCCTTGCATCACGATGAAGGCGTCAACGGCCTGTTTCTAGTCAACCTGTTCCGGACCGGATATTACCATTACGATCCCAGCAACTATCATGGGCCGTCGCTTTATTACCTTGCGCTGATTCCTACGGCCATCAACAATGTATTTCACTGGGGACACGGGCTCAGCACAGTTGCGATCCGCTTAGTGACCGCCGTTTTTGGCGTGGGCGTGGTATGGCTCATGCTCTGCCTCCGCCGATTTTTGGGATCGCCCGCTGCGCTTGCAGCCGCCGCTTTTGCCACGGTCTCGCCAGGGTTTGTTTTTTTCTCGCGCTATTTCATTCATGAGATCCTGTTTGTGTTTTTCTCTTTGGGGGTGATCGTCGCATGGCTGTGGTATCGAGATACGGGCAAACCGCGTTACCTGATGCTGGCTGCCGCTTCCGCCGCGATGCTGTTCGCCACCAAAGAAACCTGGATCATTACCGCGGCAGTCTGGCTCATTGCCATTCCCTGCACAACAATTTTCTTGCGATTGCGAAATCGCGCCGACGAAATACCGCCATTACTGCCCGAGGCTGCTCCAGGCGAGGATGCTCGGCGTAGCAGGAGGCTTTACCTGCAAGCCGCCGCGCTTTTTGCCGCCATAGCAACCCTGGTTTACTCCTCTTTTTTCACCAATCCCAGAGGCATTCTGGATTCGGTATTGACGTTTACCTACTGGACCAAAACAGGACGGACCGGGATCTACAACCGTGAGTGGTCAACGTACTTTTCCTGGCTGTGGCAAGAGGAAGCGCCGATCCTGTTGCTGGGATCGATTGGAAACGCGGTTGCTCTTATCCGTGCGCGTAACTATCTCACGGTCTTTTGCGCCTTCTGGTCGATAGGAATTTTCACGGCGTACTCTCTTGTTCCTTATAAAACGCCTTGGCTGGCGTTGAGCATTATTCTGCCGCTGACGATCATGGCGGGAGATTTGATCGGCCAGGCGTATCAGCCGGGCACTCGCGCCTTTACGGCGGTCATTGCCGGGGCTGCAATTTTGTTTTCTCTTTACCAGGCAATCGACATCAGCTTTGTGAACTATGACAATGACTCGTATGCCTATATATATGCCCACACCAAACGGGATTTTCTTGGGCTGGTAAAGGATATCGATACGATTGCAGATGCGAATCCGGCGAAGAAGGACATTGGGATCACCGTGGTATCGCCGGAACATTGGCCGTTGCCGTGGTATCTGCGCGAGTATACCCATGTGGGCTATTGGGGTCATGTGGTCGATACTTCAGAGCCGATTGTTATCGCTTTGCAATCGCAGGTGCCTGAGGTGGAGCGCAAGCTGGGCAAGGAATATCGCGAGTACAGCACACACGAGCTGCGGCCCGGCAACACGCTGGTGATGTTTGTACGCAAAGATGTCCATCCGTGAGGCAACGAATCGTAGGTTGACTGCGATCTGCTGCGGAAGCCCACTGCGGCGTTGTTAAGAAGAGCAAAGCTCCGGCTGCGGCGATTACTTCTATCGTAAAGCAACGTCCTATAATGAAGACTTTATGCACTCATTCCTGCAAGATCTCCGCTTTGGCGCCCGTATGCTGCGCAAGAATCCCGGCTTTGCGATTGCCGCTATTTTCACGCTGGCGCTCGGCATCGGCGGCAATACTGCCATTTTCACCATCACAAGCTCAGTTCTGCTGAAAGCGCTGCCTTATGATTCACCGCAACAACTGATCTCATTGGACGTGCAAAGTAAAGA
>JBARNL010000491.1:0-1905 GCA_049802955.1 Candidatus Angelobacter sp. | reverse complement strand
AGCTTGGATATCGCGCTTGTGTTATCGGGCAGGTACGGCAGGAGGGTGCGCTCGCTGGATGCCGGCACTCCCGCCAGGTCGGTGAGCTGTGCCTCCAGCGGGTATACGCCGAACTGCGACATGCCGACGTCGGCGGCGCTGAACTTGGCGCGCCAGCTTATGGTGCCGCCCGCGCGGATGCTCGCGGCGAGCACGTCGGTGTTGCCCACGGCAGACAGCGGGACCGAGGCCGCGCCGTCGGCGAAGGACTCCATGTCGGATCGGGTGGTGAACCAGGTCGGTGATGAGTAAAGCTGGATGGCGAGACCAGCTTGCGTCGCCGCTGTCCCGTTGGTGATCGTGCCGCTGACGGTCACCGTGCTGTCCGAGCGCGCATATTGCGGGGTGACCGAGTCGATGACAAGCTGCACGCCACCGTGCCCCTGGACGACGCCGTGCGCCGCTGCCGAAGCGTGCGCGGGTTTCGTCGTCGCCAAGGGCGCGACGATGACGATCAGCACGGCGATCACCGCGACCCGTAGCAAGCTGCGCACACTTGATGTTATTGCCGTTCGCGCTGGGCCCGTGCTGTCGATACGCTCAATGCCCGATGAACAGACAGCGGCGGGCCGCGGAAGAGCTGCTCCGCACACAGCTCGGCCGGGTTTCCGGGGTGGACGGGCTTGGCCGGCTCTTCGAGCGCGCCGGGCGTGAGCTCGCCCTGGTCGGCGGCCCGGTCAGGGACGTTTTTCTCGGCGAGCGCCCCGGTGACCTGGATCTGACCACCGACGCAACGCCGGACCAGGTGCTCGCCCTTGTCGAGGGCTGGGCGGATGCCATCTGGACGGTGGGGATCGCGTTCGGCACGATCGGGCTGCGCAAGGGCAGCATGCTGTTCGAGGTCACCACGTACCGCAGCGAGGAGTATTCGGCCCGGTCGCGCAAGCCGGACGTGGTGTACGGCAAGTCGCTCGAAGAAGATCTCAGCCGGCGCGACTTCACCATCAACGCGATGGCGGTCCGGCTGCCCGGGTTCGAGTTCGTCGACCCGTTCGGCGGGCTGGACGCGCTGCGCGCCAAGGAGTTGCGGACGCCGGGAGCGCCGGAGGTCTCGTTTGGCGATGACCCGTTGCGGATCTTGCGCGCCGCCCGGTTCGCCGCCAGGCTAGGGTTGCATGTGGCCGACGATGTCCGTGCGGCGATGACCGATCAAGCGCCGCGGCTGGAGATCGTGTCCGCCGAGCGGATCACCGGCGAGCTCACCAAGCTGATGCTCACACCCGACCCAGCTGTCGGCATCGACCTGCTGGTGCAGACCGGGGTAGCCGAGCAGGTGCTGCCCGAGATCTCCCTGCTGCGGATGGAGGTCGACGAGCACCACCGGCACAAGGACGTGTACCAGCACAGCCTTACCGTGCTGCGCCAGGCCATTGATCTTGAGCCGCGCTACGGACTCGAGCCGGACCTCGTGGTGCGCCTCGCGGCGATCCTGCACGACATCGGCAAGCCGCGGACCCGGACCCCGCTGCCGGGCGGGCGGGTCGCGTTCCACCACCACGAGGTGGTCGGCGCGAAGATGGTGCGCAAGCGGCTGACGGCGCTGCGCTTCCCCAACGACGTAGTACGCGACGTGTCCAAGCTGGTCGAGCTGCATTTGCGCTTCCATGGCTACGGCGACCAGCCGGGCGCGGAGCAGCCGGGCACGGACCAGGGGGGAACGGAAGGGCACGGGGATACGGCGTGGACGGACTCCGCGGTGCGTCGTTACGTCCGCGACGCGGGTCCGCTGCTGGACCGGCTGCACGTGCTGACCAGGGCAGATTGCACCACCCGCAACGCGCGCAAGGCGGAGCGGCTTGCCCGCGCCTACGACAGCCTGGAGCAGCGCATCGCCGAGCTGAGCGAGCAGGAGGAGCTGGAGAAGAT
>JBARNL010000490.1:0-2674 GCA_049802955.1 Candidatus Angelobacter sp. | reverse complement strand
ATCATTCGCCTTTCAATATCACCGCTGACTTCGCTTATGTCCGCCTTCACGGCCCCGGCGCGGGAAAATACCAGGGCAGCTACAGCCACGCGCAACTGCGCGCATGGGGGCAGCGCATTGAGCAATGGTCGGCGAGGTTAAAGGCCATCTATATTTACTTTGATAACGACCAGGCCGGTTACGCAGCCCAGAACGCGCTGGAGTTGAATCAGATGGTGTTTGGCGGGTCGCGCGGAACCAAAGACTCAGCGGCCTGAAGCGGTTCCAAAGCCCGCCTTTTAATAGTCGGCGACATCATCCGTAGAAATCGCCCAATTTAAAGTGGAATAAAATTCTTCTCTACGCAGTTATTCAGCTAAATTATTCCGAATAACATTTTTTTTGAGCGGTCAGGGGAGACTCCTTGCGGAAGACGATTACCGTCATACTATTTCTTTATCTGGCGGCAGCCGCATGGGCGCAGGAGGCTAATCCGGGCCGTCCCACGGTTTCTACGCCGGCCACGCTCACGCCAGTGGGTTATCTGCAATTTGAGACGGGCGTGCTGGGAGCGGAACATTCTCCCGATCTGCCGAACCAAACCAGCTTCAATGAAGTAATGAAGTTCTCGGTAAACCAGCGCGTGGAGCTGCTTCTGCAAACTCAGCCTTTCGCTCATTCAGATCTTGGGGTGTTGGGATCAAATGATCCTGGGGACATATCGGCGGGAGTTCAGGCCGTGGTGCTTCCCGGCACTAAGAAACGCCCGACGCTTGCAGTGAGTTATTTCCGGCGCATCTTTGGCGGCACGGCTCCTGATCTCGACATTGGCTCCAATCGCCAATCGGCGCTGCTTCTGCTCTCAACCGATATCGCCGAATTTCACATTGACATCAATGCTCTTTTCAATGAGCAGATTCAGGACGCGCGGCACCGCGCTCAATTTGGACAAACACTTTCCATCGCTCATGCCCTTCCGCGGCACTTTGGAGTGAGTGGCGAACTCTGGCATTTTACGCAGCCACTTCAGAATGGCCATGCTGCTGGTTTTCTTTTCGCGCCGACGTACACGGCACGGCCAAATCTGGTTTTTGACGCCGGCTTCAATCGCGGTCTTACCTCGACCAGCACACGGTGGGAAGTCTTTCTGGGGTTTACTTACTTGTTGCCGAAGAAGCTGCTTGGCGGGCGTTAGCTTTTCTTGCCTGCTACTTCAAGCCTGGCGCTGGCCCTCTCAAGCGCGGCCTTGGCTTCCGCGTTGCCTTCCGGACCAGCTTTCTGCAATTCCGCTGCGGCTTTTTTCTTTGCCGCTTCGGCGCGCGCGGTATCTATCTCTTCGGCTTTTTCCGCTGTCTCCGCCAGAACCGTGACTTTGCTTTGCAGGACTTCAGCAAAGCCCCATGCCACGGCAACGCGTTTAGTCTGGTTGCCCATGCGGTAAGTTAATTCGCAGGCGGCCAGTTCGCTGATAAGCGGAGCGTGACCCGGCAGCACGCCGAGATATCCCGTCTTGCCTGGAATCTCTATGTACTCGACGGCCTCATTCACCACCAGCCGCTCCGGCGTCACGATTTCCAGTTGAATGGTATCTGCCATTTTTTATGCTGCCGCTCCGGCCTTCATCTTTTCCGCCGCTTCCAGCACTTCTTCAATCGCGCCCTTCATGTAGAAGGCCTGCTCCGGAATATTGTCGTGCTTGCCCTCGATAATCTCCTTGAAGCTGCGCACCGTGTCCGCGACCTTCATATAGCGGCCTTCCAATCCGGTGAACTGCTGCGCCACAAAGAACGGTTGCGACAGGAACTTCTGCACCTTGCGCGCGCGGGAAACCGTGAGCTTATCTTCTTCGCTCAGTTCTTCGATACCCAGAATCGCGATGATGTCCTGCAAGTCAGTGTAACGCTGCAAAATTCTCTTCACGCCTTGCGCAACGTCGTAATGTTCCTGGCCCACAATGTGCGGATCAAGAATGCGTGAGGTTGAAGCCAGCGGATCGACTGCCGGATAAATTCCGATGGCCGTCAGTGGACGCGAAAGCACCGTCGTCGCATCCAGATGGGCAAAGGTCGTTGCTGGCGCGGGATCGGTGAGATCGTCGGCGGGCACGTAAATGGCCTGTACTGAAGTGATCGAGCCACGCTTGGTTGAAGTGATGCGCTCCTGCAACTCGCCCATTTCTGTCGCGAGGTTCGGCTGGTAACCCACGGCGGAGGGCATACGGCCCAGCAGCGCGGACACTTCTGATCCGGCCTGGGTGAAACGAAAAATGTTGTCGATAAAAAGCAGCGTGTCCGCGCCTTCATCATCGCGAAAATATTCAGCCACGGTCAGTCCCGTCAATGCTACGCGCAGGCGCGCTCCGGGCGGCTCAGTCATCTGGCCGTAAATCAACGCCGCCTTCGACTCCGCGGCAACTCCGGGCTTGATTACCCCGGACTCGCTCATCTCCAGCCATAAATCGTTGCCTTCACGCGTGCGTTCGCCCACGCCGGCAAACACGGAGTAGCCGCCGTGTTGCTTGGCCACGTTGTTGATCAGTTCCTGAATCACAACCGTCTTGCCTACGCCGGCACCGCCAAACAGGCCGATCTTTCCGCCCTTCAGGAAGGGCTGGATCAGGTCGATAACCTTCACGCCGGTCTCAAACATTTCCGCTTTCGTCGCCTGCTCATCAAAGGCAGGCGCTGGACGATGA
>JBARNL010000489.1:0-2474 GCA_049802955.1 Candidatus Angelobacter sp. | reverse complement strand
GAAAACGTTCCGGAAACTTCCTGTATCCACTCATTGCCTTGCGCGCGGTATAGGCGCGGGCTCTGCGCGACTGCGGCCGCCGTAGCTGTTAAAATTAGAGCCGCGAGTTGTAGGTTCTTCTTCATCGTTGCTCGTCTTCTTAGTATTTGGTACTTAGCCAAGACCTCACTGTCTGACGATCATTCACGGCACGCACTCTCATCAAAGCCGTCCGCACCCTCCACAAAAAGCCAAATACTAATTACTAACTACTAAGTACTGCTCTCCTAATCCAGGTGCGGCATGCTTGCCAAATATCTCTTTGATTCTTCACGGATAAATTTGTTCGGGTCGCGGTCCGCCAGCACCGTCAGAGCGGAGCGCACGCTGGTATCGGCTTTCACCGCGTCCAGCAGGCTGATAGCTTCCTGGCGGACGCCGGCATTGTTGTCATGCAGCAAAGCTTCTACCACTGCATCGCGCACGTGGACATCATCGCGGACATAGCCTTTCAACGCATCCAGTGATTTCAAGCGCACGCCGGGATTTTTGTCATACCGCAAAGCTTCGATCAAGACTTCACGCACCGCGTCATCTTCTGAGCCGCGCGTCAGCACGTCAATGGAATCCAGCGCGACTGCGGGATTGCGCGTGTTGCGCGCCGCCAGCACCAGCAGTTGCCGTATGCGGGGATCGTCGCTCGACCCGTTTAAAATCTGCGGCTGCAAGGTGTTGTATTTGATCTGGACCTGGTTGGAATTTGCCGTTGGCGTTATCGATTCAATGCCGGCAATGTTCGCTTCAACCGGCGCAACATCAGCAGGCCCCGCTGCCGTGATAGGAGCTTTCTTTGCTTCCATCATCTTGTAGGTTGTCCCCACGCCGCCGGCAAAGCCAAGGATCAGCAGCGCCGCGGTCATGGCAGGGGCCAGCTTGATCTGGTGGAACCATCCTGTGGCGTCAAAGACGAACGAGCTGAAAATGTTGCGCGACTGCTCGGCGTGCTCCAGCGCTTCCTGCAACTGCATTCTGTTGGCCGCCAGAAAGCTGGGCGAAACGTCCTTTACCGGCGCAGCAGCCATGCTGTCTTTGAACTCAAGCGCCGTTTCCAGTTCGCGCCTGCATCCCAGGCAATGCCGCACGTGCTGTTCATACTCAAATTTGGCATCATCGGCCAGTTCGCCGTAAATGTATAAAACAACGTTTTCTTTGGTCCAATCGCAGTTCATGGTGTTTGTTCCTATCGCAACTTCACGCTTCCGATTTCCGGCATTCGTTTTCAGCTTCTAGCCGCTAGTTCCTGGCCCTTAGCCTTTAGCTCTTGGCCCTTAGCGCTTCGCCTTGACGTCCGGTTTTTGCTTTTCTGCCTCTGTTCCCGCCCCTGCAAAACTCCACATCGATCACGGGGTGGAGCAGGCATTCATGCCTTTAGCCCCCAAAACAACTCATCAATCACGGGGCGGAGCAGGCATTTATGCCGGCGTATCCAATTTGCAAAATCGCCTGGGCTTGAGCCCCTGCAAAATCCTGCTCGCATCTTCCAAACAAAGCTAAGTGCTAATTGCCAACTGCTAATTGCTGCTTTCTACCGCATTCCCCCCAACGCCCCGCGCAACTTCTGCGTCGCCCTAAAGAGCGTATTCTTGGCCGTCTCTTCCGTCGTGTTCAACATTTCGCCAATGGTCCTCAGCCGCAAGCCCTGATAATGTTTCAACTCAAAAACCATGCGCTCGCGAGGAGTCAGCTTCGTCAGCGCCAGGTTGATCTTTGCTCCCAACTCGCGCCGCATCAAATCGCGCTCCGGATTCGCGCCAGACCGGTCATCCGACACGCGTTCCAGCACGTCTATCGGCTGTCCGCTTGAATCCATCACCATCTGCGGATCTTCTTTGCGCGTCTGCCGCTTTCTCAGATGGTCCAGGCAAAGGTTCGTTACGATCCTGTAAATCCAGGTATAAAACGAGCATTCAAACCTGAAGTTGCCGATATGCCGATAAGCTTTGAGAAAGGCTTCCTGATAGATGTCATGGGCGTCCGCGTCCGATCCAGTCAGGTGCATGGCCAGGCGCAGTACGGCCTGGTCATACTGGCGCACCAGTGTCTCGAAAGCTGCACGGTCTCCGCGCTGAGCGGCGCGTATCAGCTCACTGTCGTTAATTCGACTTAGGGCTTGACTCACCATCTCTCCGGAAGAATGGGAGCTTCTTGTACCACCGCTCGCGCCAACCGTCACTCGTATAAATGCTGAGTCGGCCGGCATCTTCTGTCCTGTGTAATCCTCTCTCCTTGCAATTACTTGGACGGCGCTAACCGCGATACGTAAGCTGAGAGTATCCCATTTTCGAACACTTGGGAAATCCCCGGGACGGCCCGTAACCCCCACGGGATCAACTGCTTCCCCGCTCCCGAATCTGCCCACTCGAAGGTGCAGGCATGTTCCGAGCTGGTTCCGATCTGGAGCTGCTTTTTTCGAAAAATTGTGTTTGGCGATGTCC
>JBARNL010000488.1:0-5876 GCA_049802955.1 Candidatus Angelobacter sp. | reverse complement strand
TTCCGATTCTAGCTCCGAGATGATTTGCTGCGTATCCATATAGCTCCTTCCGTGAGCATGCTATCAGTGGAAAATCCATCCTGCAAGGCGAATTAGTCTAGCATCCCTCAAATTTAGGAATAGTTTCTGCGCCGCGATCTCTACTTATGCCTTATGCCCTAGCTTTCACTTCAATCAGAAAGAAAGATAGAACTATTAAGTTTCACTGGCATATTTCCTAATTTAATTTTGTAATTTGCGGTTTAAAGAAAATGTATGGTTGCTACTGCTATCCCATTCTGCTGCTCGGCACTGAATGCGTGCCGGGGGGTTGCTCCCGTATATTAAATTTCATAAGTTCAAAGCGTCTCTAACGCAGAAACGTTACTCCGGTCAGTAGATGTGACACGGGATACCGGCAGCGCGCCTTTTGTGATTTTCAGCGCATTCTCCAAGAGCGCGCGCTCGGCACCGGTAAAAGAACCTTTATTCGCCGAAATGCAAAGGTGATTTGTAATCGACAGGGAGACATATAATCCAGGGATTGTGGGCGCCTGCCTGAATTTCGGCTGATATATGCCTAGACGGAATACCTATACATGGCAGCACTAACGCCTATCCATTAATTACAAGTAGAGCAGTATTGAACACGCTCAGAGTTGCAGGCCGGGCACGATATGCGATGGTGTTTAGGCGAGATGGCAACGATAATCGGGATAAGAAGATGCCCGGCAAGCATTAGCTGGGAAAATGGAAGTGCACGTCGTGCTTGGATGGAATCGCTACGCCATTCCGTGTTGCCGGATGAAAGCGCCAATCTCGCAAAACCGCGATGACGCGATCGTCAACGCCATGGCCAAGCCCTTGAAGAAGCCGTTCGTCCACCACTGAGCCTTGGGCGTCAATTGTGATTTCCACGATAACGTCGCCCTGGATGATGCCGCTCGGCAGCTCTGATCGAGGAATTTTAAGGTCCTGAAAGGCCACAGGCAGTGCCGGTTTAACTTCATCACCGCTTGCCAGCCCGTCATAGGCGGAGCCATTTTCAGAACCCACTTCTGCGGGATTCGGCGTCTTATCTGCCTCTTCGATTACATTGATTCGTTTCCGGAGCTTGGTTTTAGGCTTCTTGCGCGCTGGAATTGGAAGCGACAGAAGCGGCGGGCTGCTGGAGGCGGCGATCTGAAGATCATTCGGAACGTATAGCACAACGGAGGACGGAGTCGCACTACCGGCTTCGCCGCGTGCAATCAGCGCAGGTCTCACAAAAACAGGAACGGTTGGCCAGCAAAACACTATCACCACCAGTAAGTGAAATGCCGTCGAAACACAGACAGAGAAACTCCAGCTGCGCCGACGAGCCGGCTGGCTCTGCATCAGCGTATTCCATTCCTGCCGATCCTGTTCGAAAGAAATACCCATCTTCTAAAGATCCGTCAGCCCTATTGTTAGACGGTAAGTCTATTTTAGTGTTATCAACAGAGGTCGAATCACAAAAATATAACCTATAATCGTAGACCGATAGGCGAAGAATTGGAGTAGAAGGGGTAACAGGCCGCAACTCTAGAGACTGTCGATCGCGGCCCTAAGTTCACGCACACTGCTTTCCTTAACCACCGCATGCTGATATTCGCTGTTGGTGAGCGTACCCATTTCAATCTTCTGGTTGCGAAACTTCATGGCGCTGGTCACGGTCGTACTCAGGCCGGCATGGACTTCAGTCGCACTGGAATATCCAAGGACTGCTTTTACGTTCGCGATGGAGAGTTCGCCACAAACCATTATTGAAATCCGACCGCCAGCTTGCTCTACCAAATGCTTTAGGGTAGGCATTGCGTCCACAGCGCTTCTTTTGCTGCCGGAAGTCAAAACGCGGTCCGCGCCAATCTCCACCAGGTCTTCCAAAGCCTGCTCCAGGTCACATGACATATCGAACGCGCGATGACATGTAATTTTCAGCGGCCGCGCCATATCGACCAACTGCCGCATCCGGTCTTTATCCAAGTGACCATCGGTATTCAAGATGCCGAAAACAACGCCATTGGCGCCAAGCTGTTTTGCAATCAGGATGTCACGCTGCATAATGCCGAACTCGTCTGCGCCATAGCAAAAATCTCCACCACGCGGGCGAACCATTACGTAAAGGCCAATCGCAATTTTCTTGCGCACTGCGGCAATCATGCCCGCGCTGGGCGTAGTGCCGCCTTCAGCAAGACCTGCACAAAGCTCAACACGGTCCGCGCCGCCGCGCTCTGAATTGCCAGCAGACTCCACGGAGTCAACGCAGATTTCCAGCAGGGTTTTGCCGGGACGAATTTGCGGCTGGGCTACCACACCCGGCAACGATTCTCACGCACCATGGGCTGTCCGGCTTTGCAACTGAATGCCTGCTGGAATTCAGGTATGTTCACCACCAGTCCGTCCACGCGGTATTTGCCCGGAGAGTGCTCATTGGTAATGGCGTTAGCGCGCAGGTTTTCCGGACGCTCGTTCTCACACGCCCACTGGGCATAGCCGATGAAGAAGCGCTGGTCAGGCGTAAATCCGTCGCGGTCCTCAAGCTGCTTGCCTTGAATGTCCGCTTTCCAAGCCATGTATGCCAGTATCAATCCGCCGAGATCGGCCACGTCCTCGCCTTCCGTCAATTTGCTGTTGATCTTGATGTCATCCACGATCGTGTACCCGGCGTACTGGTCCACAATGCATTGAGCGCGCTTTTCAAATTGCTCGCCATCTTGCTTCGTCCACCAGTCGCGAAGATTGCCTTTCGCGTCAAATTGGCGTCCCTGATCGTCAAAGCCGTGCGTCAATTCATGGCCTATGGTACCGCCGGTATTGCCATAATTAGGAGCATCGTCCATCTTGGGGTCATAGAGCGGCGGCTGCAGCACGCCCGCTGGGAAGTTGATATCATTCATCTGGGGATTGTAGTAAGCATTCACCGTGGGCGGAGTCATACCCCACTCGCCGCGATCCAGTGGTTTCCCGATTTTTGCCAGCTGGCGTTTCGACTCAAACACGGTGGCACGATGCACGTTGCCGACAAAATCGTCACTCTTGATTTCCACTGAGCTGTAATCGCGCCACTTATCCGGGTAGCCGATCTTGTTGACCACGGAGTGCAGCTTCTCCAACGCCTGCTTCTTCGTTTCCGGCCCCATCCATGTGAGCTGCTTGAGATCGTCTTCCATTGCCTGCTCAATGAGCTTTGTCATCTTCAAGGTGCTCTGCTTGGTTTCCTGGCTGAAAGCACGGCTCACAAATTCCTGGCCCAGAGCTTCTCCCAATTGCCGGTCCGTCTGGCGGACGCAACGTTTCCAGCGCGGGGCAATCTGCTCTACTCCGCGCAGCGTATGTGAGTAAAAATCAAAGTTCTGCTGCACAAACTTTGAAGAGAGATAAGGCGCATTGGCGCTGGCAACATGCCAGCGCAGATAAGTCTTCAAATCGTCAAGGCTGTTGCTTTGGATCTGGTGGTCCAACTCCTGGTAGAACTTTGGCTCGGTCACGTTGAACGTGCTTACCTGGCCAATTCCGGCGGTCTCCAGATAGGCGTTCCAGTCGAAATCCGGAGTTAGGGCCTGGAGCTGCTTGCGGTCCATTTTATGGAAAAGGTTGTGCGGATCGCGCTGCTCCACCCGCGTGAGTGAAGCCTTGGCCAGCGCAGTTTCTATCTTCATGATGGTGGCAGCTTCGCGCTTGGCTGCTTCGGGTGAATCGCCCAGCAGTTCCAGCATGTTCTGTACATGGACAAGATATTTCTGCCGGATTTCTTCTGATTTGGCTTCGGGCTTGGTGTAATAGTCGCGATCAGGCAAGCCCAGTCCGCCAGCGACGGCAAAAGCGATGACCTGGCTGGAATCGGAAAAATCCTGGTCGGAGCCAAAACCGAATAACAATCCTTCGGTAGCATTTGCCAGATGCTCACGTCCCAACAATGCGGCCATCTCTTTTTTGCTTTTGAGCGCTGCAATTTGATCGAGTGCCGGCTTCAAGGGCGATGCGCCCAGCTTCTCCGCTTCTGCCTCATTCATACAGGCAGCAAAGTAATCGCCGATCTTTTGTTGCGTTGCGGTGCGGCCGGTGGTCTTCTTCGCCAGCTGGTCGAGAATGCCCCAGAGGAAACGTTGATTATCAACCGTGAGCTTGCCGTAAACGCTCCAGCTCGCCTGGTCTGCCGGAATGGGATTGCTCTTCATCCAGCCGCCGCAGGTGTACTGGTAAAAGTCCACGCACGGATCGGTCGACTTATCCATAGACTGCACATCCAGGCTTGGCGTGTAAGGGAGGGCGGTAATAGGTTTATCGTCAATCACCACAACAGGGTTGGCGAGGCCGGGCTTTTCCGGCTTTTGGCCAGGCTGTTGCTGTGCGGAGCCAGGGATAAATATTATGGAAGAGAACAAAAACGTGGCGGACAGAAATTTGTTAAGACGCATTCGGCAGTCCCCTCAAGGAATCGCGGTTAGTGTACAGGAATTGGATTGATATTGGGCAGCCAAGCGGTAAATCGTGCCGATGATTACACGCTTTCAGCCACAGGAACGTCCACGGGAAGACCAGCTTGACGCCACGCATCAAAGCCGCCAGCCACATTCATCAAATTTTTAATCCCAGCGCGTTGCAGCAGGCTACAGGCGATCATGCTGCGGTATCCGCCTTGGCAGTGGACAGCCACGGGTGCTGACGGATCAAGCTCCGGCGCAGAAATCTTGAAGTTATCCAGCGGAAACCACTCCGCACCTTCGATATGCCCGGCATGCCACTCACTTTCGCGACGCACATCCAAGACCTGCAAATTCTGGTTCCGCTGACGCGATAACTCCTGAACCGAGATCTGCGGCACGGCGGCCACGGGAAACCCAGCCTGCTTCCATGCGGCGATGCCGCCTTGCAGAAACCCGCGCGGATCCTCGATGCCAACGCGCGCCAGACGAAGCCGTGCTTCAGCATATTGCTCCGGCGTATCCGCCACCAGCACTGGCCGGGCGCTCAGGCCCATGATGGCTCCAGCCCAAGAAGCAAACTGTCCCGAGAGCGCAATGTTGATCGAGCCGGGCACGTGCGCGGCGGCAAAATCCGCGTTGGGACGGACGTCGAGCACAAAAATGTCTTGCGGCAGCAGCATGTCCAGATCCGCAGCGGTGATCGCTGGAAGGTCACGCAATTCTGAAAGCGCAGGAGCGCCGGTACGATTAATCTGCGCGTCCTGTAAAAAATATTTCGGGCGCGAAGGCAGGTTCTCTGTCAGCAGGCGAATGAATTCTTCACGAGACTCGATTTGAAGTGCGTAATTGGTGAGCCTTTCCGTGCCGATTTTTGATGACCGCTCCGCCCGCATGCTGCGCCCGCACAGTGAACCGGCCCCGTGCGCCGGATATACCAGCACCTGATCGCTCAAGGTCATCAATTTGCCGTGCAGGCTGTCATAAAGATTGCTGGCCAGTTGCTGGGGCGTATGTGTCATGGAAAGATCGGGCCGGCCAACGTCGCCGATGAACAACGTGTCGCCCGTCAACACGGCCCACGGCTCCACAGATTTTTCTTCATCGGTAACGACAAGACAAATGCCTTCAGGAGTATGACCGGGCGTTTCCATGGTGGTTATAAGCAGCTTGCCGAATCGAACTTCTGATCCGTCAAGCAAAGCCACATGCGGAAATGTTGCGCCTGCCTGTGCGCCAATATAGATTGTTGCGCCGGTTCGCTTCGCCAGTTCCAGGTGGCCGGAGACGAAATCGGCATGAAGGTGGGTTTCAAAAATGTGGTGGATTCTCAGGCCTTGCTGGTGCGCGGCCTTCAGGTAAATCTCCACATCCCGCTGCGGGTCCACAACCGCTGCTTCACCTTCAGATCCCAGCATGTAAGAAGCGTGCGCCAGGCATCCAAGATAGAAC
>JBARNL010000487.1:0-8316 GCA_049802955.1 Candidatus Angelobacter sp. | reverse complement strand
GCTTGCATCTTTGAGCACGTTTATTTCTCGCGTCCAGATAGCGTCGTTTTCGGACGCTCCGTCCAGGCCAGCCGAGAAGCCATGGGCCGGCAGTTGGCCAAGGAATCGCCGGTAGAAGCCGACCTTGTGGTGCCCGTGCCTGACTCCGGCGTAGCGGCCGCTCTGGGATATTCTTCAGAATCGCTGCTGCCATTCCGCTTTGGCCTCATCCGCAACCATTACGTCGGACGCACCTTCATTGAGCCGGAGCAGCGCGTGCGCGACTTCGGCGTAAAGCTCAAGCTGAATCCTGTCCGCAGCCTGCTCACTGGCAAGCGGGTGATCCTGGTGGATGATTCCATTGTTCGCGGCACTACCAGCCGCAAAATCGTCCGCATGGTGCGCGATGCCGGCGCAAAGGAAGTCCACGTTCGCATCTCCTGCCCGCCTACAATTTCGCCCTGTTATTACGGCGTGGACACGCCTTCCAAAGGCCAGCTTATCGCGTCCAATAAATCGGTGGAAGAAATCCGCGACTATATTGGCGCCGACTCGCTGGCGTATCTCTCTCTGGAGGGCCTGCGCCAGGCCTGCGCCGAAGGCGAAAAGACGACTTATTGCTCATCCTGCTATACCGGCGTCTATCCCACGGACTTTATCCCTCTCGATAAGGTCCAGCCCGTGGCAGCAGAGAAGCCGTAGCCGACATCAAGCCGCGTGGCGTTTGCCTGGTTTTGACCTTGGGGTTCAATTTTGGCAATTACCAATTTTGGCAATTCTGGCAATCTTTAGCCCCCTCCCCTCCCTGGGTCATCCCAGATTGGCGTGGGTTTCGGGGGGTGCCATCCCAATCCATCCCAGATTGGCGTAGGTTTGGGCGATTAGGTTCTATTTGGCGTAGGGTCCATGCTCGCCGTTAGCCGCGGATCGCACGGCCCCACCCTTCCCTCTATCCCTCATCTAGGATTCTAAAGTACTTACCCAAATTTTTCTGGTGGCGGCGGTAGGACTCGAACCTACGACCTACGGATTATGAGACCGTCGCTCTAGCCACCTGAGCTACGCCGCCAAAACGTGAGTGGGCACGGGACAAAAAACAAGCTGCGCGACCTGGGGTGTCGGCAGCAGATTTGATTGTAAAGTCCTTCGATTTCCGATGTCAAACCCTGCGCCTGTAATCGGTAGTGGGCTAATCCCGTATTAGCCGTGACATTTCAGGAGGTTGTCCATTCGAGCAAAACCAGAGAAGCTGATTGTGATGAGCAGTCAACTCAAATCTGGAGGCCCGAATGGACATTCACAAGAATGCACGACTTACCTTTATCCGTCGAGAGCAGTTGGCACAATACGTCCTTGTTCAGAAGATGACTTTGCAGGCTGCTGCTGCCGCCTTTAATGTCTGCGCCCGCACCGCCGCCAAGTGGACCCGCCGTTATCAGCAGGAAGGTTCGGCTGGTTTGCAGGATCGATCGTCCCGTCCTCATCGTTCGCCACGTCGTACCGGGAAGGCGCTGGCGCAGCACGTCGAACAGTTGCGGCGCCAGCGCTTCACCGGTTTCTATATTGCCAAGACTACGGGCCTGAGCCGTGCTACCGTGAGCCGCATTCTCCGCCGTTTGCGTCTGAACCGAATGCGCGATCTGGAGCCGGCTGTGCCTTTGGTCCGCTATGAACATGCTGCGCCTGGCGATCTGCTCCATCGATATCAAGCAGCTGGGACGCTTCGCCGGCGTCATTGTCCGCCCGGATGGACGCCGCCGCGGCACGCTTCACCGCGGTTGGGAATATGTTCATGTTGCCATCGATGACCACTCCCGTATTGCTTTCACTCAGATCCTGCCCCGCTTTGATGCCGCTTGCGCCATCGCCTTCTTGCGCGCCTCGATGGCTTACTACGCCAGCCTGGGCATTGTTATCCGCCGCTTACTCACTGACAACGGTCACTGCTATCGTTCCCGCGCTTTTCACGCCGCCATAGTTGAACTTGGTTTGCGCCATCACTTCACTCGTCCTTACACTCCGCGCACCAACGGCAAAGCCGAACGCTTCATTCAAACCGCCCTGCGTGAATGGGCATACGCCCGCTTGTATCAAGACTCGCAACACCGTCAGGACCATCTTCTCCCCTGGCTTCACCACTACAACTGGCACCGTCCTCATGGTAGCCTCAACCATGTTCCTCCCATCAGCCGCTCCGGCCTCGATGGGAACAACCTCTTGAGACTCCACAGGTAACCCCGGGATTGAATCCGCTAAGTCCTTATTTTTCGGGGTTGAGGTAGGAGGGGGGTGGCACGGCGCTCAATACAGTAAAATGCCCAGTTGAGTCCGCGCGCCGCGCCGGCTCTGGAAATCTATGCGCAGCTTTGAGAGCCTTTCAGAACAAGAAGTACTTGCCCTGGCAATCGCTTTAGAGGAAGAAGATGAACGCGTTTACAGCGATTTTGCCGAGAATTTCCGTAAAGACTTTCCCGCGACTGCCTCAATGTTTGAAGGCATGCGCGACGAGGAATCGACGCATCGGCGCAGGCTGATTGATCTTTACCGGAGCAAGTTCGGCGAGCACATACCGCTGATCCGCCGGGGCGACGTAAAAGGACTGGTGACCCGCCGTGCCATCTGGCTCACGCAGCCGCTGCGTCCGGAAGCGGCGCGCAGGCAGGCTTCTACCCTGGAAGTGGAGACGCGGATGTTTTATGAAAAGGCCGCGTCGCGCACGCAGGACGCGAGCATCCGCCAGTTGTTGAACGATCTGGCGCAGGAAGAGCGCGAGCATGAGCTGAGGGCGGAAGAGCTGGGGCGGGAGAAACTGGACGCCGGAACCCGCGGCGAAGAAGATGAAGCCAGCCGCAGGCTTTTCGTCCTGCAGATAGTACAGCCCGGACTGGCCGGACTGATGGATGGATCAGTTTCAACGCTGGCGCCGGTTTTTGCCGCCGCTTTTGCCAGGCATGAGTCGCACTTTGCCTTCCTGGTGGGCTTGGCGGCTTCGCTGGGCGCTGGCATCAGCATGGGTTTTGCGGAGGCGCTTTCCGATGATGGCAGCCTCACTGGCCGCGGACATCCGTGGGTGCGCGGGCTGGTTTGCGGTTTGATGACGACGCTGGGCGGGATCGGCCATACGCTTCCTTTTCTGATACCGGCATTCCGCATTGCAACCATTGTGGCTGTGGCTGTGGTGATCGCGGAACTGGGCGCAATTGCCTGGGTGAGGCATCGTTATATGGAAACTCCGTGGGTTTCTGCCACGTTGCAGGTAGTTTTGGGCGGAACACTGGTTTTTGTGGCTGGCGTGCTGATTGGCAGTTCGTAGGCGGTGTGAACACCAAGGTCCCTCGCACCTGCTCGCACAATGAAAAGGGCTTGTGCTCGCTGACGGCGCTCGGGATGACGTTTTAAAAATATAGTGGGGTATGAGTAGCTACTCGCGGGGGTCCACGTCCCAGCCGTCTTTTTTCATCTCCACGCGCAGCCAGCGTTGCAGGCTGGTGCGCAGCGACGGAGCGATTTCACTGAACTGGATTCCGTACTGTCCGGTTTTGTTGGTCCAGGTAACGCGGCCAGGGAGTTCCACCGGAGTTTCAGCGTTGCTGCCGGGAATCGGGAAGACCAGTGCAACCGGAGCGCCGGATTTTAGCGGCTTCTCCGTGCGTACTCCAGCTCCGCCGGCGCTAATGTTGAGCAGCACGGCGTCAAACTGCTCACCGGCATATTTTGTCTTGATTGGAAGCTCGAGTTGAGCACGATAATAACGCTGCTGGCTAAGGCTGAGGCTGCCGGACGCATCCTCCAATCCAGCCTCGCGATAGACTTTGAGCTTGCGAATCAGTGTGCGGCGTGAAATGCCAAGGGCTTCAGCGGCTTTCCCTTGATTGCCGCCGCTGTCTTCAAGGGCATGCAGGATGGCGCGTTTTTCCACCTGGTCAAGGTCAGTGTCCGTGGGGATGGACCGCCGGCGTGAACTGACGGAATCTGGGAAACGCAGGTCTGAAGCGGTGATCTCAGATTGTGGGTCGCTGGCCTGCAAAACCGCCCCAAAGACCACGTTTTTAAGTTCGCGAACGTTGCCGGGCCACGCATAACTTGTGAGCGCATCTATGGCGTCGCGGCTGAAGCGGGATTCAGGATAGTGCTGGTGCAACACTTGTTCGGCGATTCCTACCACGTCTTCTGGGCGCTCACGCAGTGGCGGGACTTCAAGCTTGAATTGGGCAAGCCGGTGATAAAGGTCACTGCGGAAGCGTCCGGCTTTGACCAGATCTTCAAGGTGCTGGTTGGTCGCCGCGACAACGCGAACATCTACACTGACTTTTTGTTGCCGCCCAGGCGGTAGTAAGGCATGCCATCGAGCACGCGCAAGAGCTTTACCTGGATCTTTAAATCCAGGTCGCCGATTTCGTCGAAGAAAAGAGTGCCCTTATTGGCCATCTCAAAGAAGCCGGGCTTTATGGCGTCCGCGCCGCTGAACGCTCCTTTTTCGTATCCAAACAGCTCGCTCTCCACCAGGTTTTCCGGAATGGCGGCGCAATTAACGTCAACCAGCGGCTGGTTGCAGCGCAGAGAATGATTATGAATGGTGCGCGCAATCATCTCCTTGCCCGATCCGGTCTCGCCTGCAATGATCACGGCAGCAGGATGGCGGGCCACTTTTTCCGCCAGCTTCATCACGCGCTGCAAAGAAGGGCTGCGAATGATCAACTCAGAATCGTCACCGGACGGGACACCGCTAGGCGCGTTTTCGTCGTCCGGGATGTTGCTCAATGGAGGGCCAATTGGTGGATAAGGCATCGCAGTTTCTGCGATTTCAATAGTGCAGCAACATGGTTTTAGAAGCAAACAGTTAATTGCTTGGCCCAATTTGCTGAAGATGAAGCGAATCCAGGTATCGGAGGACATGGGACACGCTCCTACCTCAATATCATCAATATCAGGCTGTTGACTTCCTGGTGTTCAAACTTCCGTTTCCCCAAAGCTTCTGCTGTACAGCCTTGGCAAATGGGCATAAACTTTCCAGTTTTATGAAATTAAATTCCGAGGATACCTAATGTTTTGGAAACGAACCCTAACGTGCATTTTCCTGATGGCGGTAACTGCCGGCGCGCAAACCGGCAGCGCTCCAACTAAAAAGCCTTTAAAACCGTCTGCCGCAGCTTCTGTGGAAAAAACGGAAAGCACAGAAAAGAAAGTCGCGCGGCCCAAGTCTTTTGATCTTGGCGCCATGGACAAGAGCGTTGACCCATGCCAGGACTTCTATCAATATGCCTGTGGCACGTGGCGCAAAAATAATCCTATTCCCCCTGACCAGTCGCGCTGGGGCCGCTTTAACGAGCTGGCCGACTACAATCGGCAGTTCCTGCATAAAATCCTGGAGAAGGATTCCGTCAATAATCCCAAGCGTACAGCCGTGCAGCAGAAAATTGGCGACATGTATTACTCCTGCATGGATGAAACCACCGTCGACAAAAAGGGCAGCACCCCGTTAAAGCCGGAGCTTGACCGGATTGCCGCGATCACCAATCAAGACCAGTTGGTTGAAACCATTGCTTATCTTCAATCGCTTGGCGTGCAGGCGCTGTTCAATTTTGGCGCCTCACCTGACCTCCACAATGCCAGCATGGAAATTGCCAACGTATTTCAGGGCGGTTTGGGTCTTCCCGATCGCGACTACTACTCCGATACGGACCCCAAGTCCCAGGAAACGCGCGAGAAATATCTGGAGCACATGGCCAAGATGTTTGTCTTGCTGGGCGACGATGAAGCGGCGGCCAAAAAAGAAGCTCAGGCAGTTATGGATATTGAAACCAAACTGGCTGATGCCGCTTTTAAGCGCGTGCAGATGCGCGATCCTAAAAACCGCGACCACAAAATGACGGTCACGGAACTGGAGACGCTTGCCCCTGACTTCAAGTTCAATCGCTTTTTTACCTCAACCACCGCGCCCAGCTTTACTGAAGTGAATGTGGTGCCGCCGGACTTCTTTCAAAAGGTCAGCGGAGTTGTGGAATCTGTTCCGATTGCCGACTGGAAGACTTATCTGCGCTGGCATGCGGTAAGAGCAGCCGCGCCAACCTTGTCCGATCCATTTGTGCGCGAAAACTTTGCTTTCTATGGGCAATACCTGAACGGGCAAAAAGAATTGCAGCCCCGCTGGAAGCGTTGCGTGCAAATGACCGATGGCTTGCTGGGCGAAGCGCTGGGCCAGCCATACGTTGCGGCCACTTTTGGTCCCGAAGGCAAGCAGCGCATGCTGAAAATGGTGAATGCGCTGGAAGCATCGCTGGGCCAGGACATTCAGTCGCTGGATTGGATGACGCCTGAAACCAAGAAGGAAGCCCTGGTAAAGCTCCACGCCATCACAAACAAGATCGGCTACCCAGATAAATGGCGCGATTACAGTTCAGTGAAGATCGTGCGCGGCGATTTTGTTGGCGACGTCCAAAGAGCACGCGCGTTTGAAATCAAGCGCAACCTCAATAAAATTGGCAAACCCCTGGACAAGAAAGAGTGGGGCATGACGCCGCCTACGGTGAACGCCTATTACAGCCCGTCAAACAATGACATTAACTTCCCTGCCGGCATTTTGCAGCCGCCTTTCTTTGATAAAACCTCCGACGATGCAGTGAATTTTGGCGGTATTGGCGTGGTGATTGGCCATGAACTTACGCACGGCTTTGACGACCAAGGCAGCAAGTTCGATGCGGAAGGCAACCTTAAAAACTGGTGGACCCAGGCAGACCGCGACGAATTTGACAAGCGCACAACCTGCATTGCCGATGAATACAGCTCGTTTGTCGCGGTGGATGATGTCCATCTTAACGGCCGGTTGACGTTGGGTGAAAACACGGCTGATAACGGCGGGCTGCGCATCGCTCTGGCGGCGCTGCATAAAGACATGGAGATGAACCCCAAGGTAGCAGCGACTAAGGACGGATTCACGCCGGAACAACGTTTCTTTCTAGGCTTTGCTCAGGTGTGGTGCCAGAATGCGACGCCGGAAAGTTCTCGGCTGCTGGCCAAGACCGATCCGCATTCTCCCGGCGAGTACCGCACCAACGGCACCCTGCAAAACAGTGCGGACTTTGCCAAAGCGTTTGGCTGCAAAGCAGGCCAGAAGATGGTCAGCGCCAACGCATGCCACGTCTGGTAAGACTTAATCGGTTTTAAATAATGCTGCCGCATCTTTTCCGGATGCGGCAGTTTTTTGTGCCGATGAAATCTCATCGGTTATCAGTTTTGCTTTTACCGATCGCGCAAAATTAAGTGGCGATGTTTGCTCAAGTCACGGCCATCGCGTTCCAATGGATACGGTTGCGATTCTCCTTTGAGCCCTTTCCACAGCACCATGTTGAAGCTTTCTGAATCCAGCTTGTCTTCAGCGGTGAAGTCGAAGTCTTTTGTTTTGCCGGCCCAGTAAGCGGCATTGTGACTACTCTCAACCGCACCGGGTCTGTCCCCAGCCGTTGCGGCGGGCAACGGAATTTTCGTGCTTCGCAAGATCGCCGGCACTCGGGCTTTGTAATCCCATTTAGCCTGCTGCGTGGAAAAAGCCTCAGACATGGGTCGCTGTAGTGCGTCATTCAGTCCCAGTGGCTTGATGCCCAGCACTTCTTCCATTGTCCGCAGCAGAGTCACGGTATTGAAGCGCTTTGAAATAAGCGCGCGCTGTTTTACATATGGCCCTGCAATGAGAGCCAGACTGCGGTGCGCATCCACGTGGTCAGGGCCATTCTGCGCGTCGTCTTCGATGACGAAAATCAGCGTGTCTTTGGCGTACTTGCTGTGCGCGACCTTTTCCACTAACAACCCAACCGCATAGTCGTTGTCGGCAATCTCCGTTTCTACAGTGTTCACGCCATCCACGGCCTCGTTAAATAGGCCGAGATGATCGTGCGGCAGTCGCACCAGTTCCAGGCTCGGCAGGTTATCGTGCGCGACATAACCATCGAACTCGCGCTCCCATTCTTTAATGCGCCAATAATCCGGAAAGCGCTGATCAAAGCCGCGGAAATATGGGTCGGTTACCTGTTGCAAAATTGCTTTTGTCGCTGTCGCAACAATCGTTTTACTTGAGGCAGGATCGCGCAGCAGCGGAATTGGCGGATCATCTCCGGGAATATGGTTGTAGTGGCTCAGGTCGATGAAGAAACCATAATTGCGAACGCTAAGGCCAGACCGCAAAGCTCCATCCCAAAGGTAGCCTGCGCCGCTCTCATCTGCAGGGCCGTCTGGCGCTGCCACATCTGCGTGGCCGGGCAACTGGTTTTCGCGGTCATCAAGCTTCGCGGTATTGCGATCATGCGGCGAATCCAGTCCCACATTGATGTTGCGATTCATTCC
>JBARNL010000486.1:0-2179 GCA_049802955.1 Candidatus Angelobacter sp. | reverse complement strand
GTCATAAACACTACGCCAAGGCTTGCCAGCATGTTCAGGCTTCCCCAATGCATGCTGGATGGATATGTGTAAACACGGCGCGGCATTCCCCGCAGGCCCAGGATGTGCATGGGAAAGAACGTCATATTGAAGCCGATAAAGAACAGCCAGAAGTGCCACTTCCCTGCCGCTTCGTTGAGCATGCGCCCAGTTATCTTCGGCATCCAGTAATAGAGCGCGCCGAAAAGCGGAAAAACCGCGCCGCCGATCAGCACGTAATGAAAATGCGCCACGATGAAAAACGTGTCGTGAATCTGCAGATCAACTGGCACTGAAGCCATCAACACACCGGTAAGCCCGCCCATTACAAATACAAAGAAGAACCCGAGCGAAAACAGCATAGGCGTTTTCAAAACCACTTTGCCGGTCCATATTGTCACCAGCCAACAGAACACCTGCGTTCCGCTGGCAATCACCACCATGAGGCTGGCCGCAGTGAAGAAGCTTTCTCCCATCTGCGGCAATCCGGTGGCAAACATGTGATGCACCCAGAGCCCAAAGCCAACGAATGCCGTGCCGACCATCGAGAGCAGGATCGCGGTATAGCCGAAAATTCGTCGCCGCGAAAACGTGGAGATGATGGTGGAGACGATCCCTGTCCCGGGAATAAAAATGATGTAAACCTCCGGATGGCCAAAGAACCAGAAGAGGTGCTGGTAAAGAATTGCGTCGCCGCCTTCTGCCGGATTGAAGAAATGCGTATTCACAGTGCGGTCCATCAGCAACATAGTGCTGGATAGCATCACCGCGGGCATGGCGAAGATCACCATAAAAGCCACGATGGCCTGCGCCCACACAAACAGGGGAATCCGGTTCAATGACATTCCCGGCGCGCGCATTTTAAAGGTCGTGATGATTACTTCCACCGCGACGGCCAGGGCTGAAAGTTCTGTAAAAGTAATCATCTGCGCCCATATATCTGAGCGCTTTCCAGGCGTAAAGTCCGGGCCGGAAAGTGGAACATAAGCGAACCAGCCTGCATCCGGCCCTGTATTGATAAATAGACCGGCGTAGAGCAGTAAGCCTCCCGCTAGATAGACGTAATAGCTATAGGCGTTCAGCCGGGGCAAGCAAATGTTCCGGTTCCCCACCATGAGCGGCACCAGGTAAACCGCAAGCGCTTCAAACATCATGGGCACGGCAAAAAGAAACATCATGGTGCTGCCATGCGTGGTGAAAATCTGGTTGTAAAGATCCGGCCCTAGAAAATGGTTTTCGGGTCGAGACAGCTGGATCCGCATCAGCGCGGCCAACACGCCGCCTGCGAGAAAAAACGCAAATGCCGTTACCATATATCGCTTGCCAATGGAGCGATGGTTCACATGGGTGAACCAGCCCCAGAAGCCTGAAGGGTCTTTCCAGATGCGCTCCAGGTTCGCCAGCCGGCTGGTGTCCGGCGCACTTGCCGCCGCTGATTGCTCTGATGGTGTCACTGTATTCTCCTCATTTCAGTGTCTCCAGGTACTCAAGCAGAGCATTCAGGTCATCAGGTTTCATCGGATTGGGGGGCATCTTGTTGCCCGGTTTGATCGACTGCGAATCCGTGATCCATCCGGCAAGGTTGCCGCGATTGTTCGGCAAAGTCCCGGCTGCAATTGTCATGCGACTGGCGATGTGCGTAAGATCAGGCCCAAGTTTCCCGCCCGATCCATTACCTCGCACGGTGTGGCACATAACGCAGGTATGGGAAAGGAACACCTGCTCCCCTTGTTTGGCTACCACATCAGAGGGCGCTGCTGGGGTGCTCACCTGCTGTGCCAGCCACGCGTTGAATTTCTCCAACGGTTCTGCAACCACAAAGAAGGCCATATGCGCATGCTGATGGCCGCAGAATTCAGCGCACTGACCTCGATATGTGCCGGGTTGGTCCGCCTGGAGCCACACTGCATTCTGGTATCCAGGAATCAGGTCGCGCTTGCCATGCAGGTTCGGGGCCCAAAAACTGTGAATCACATCGACAGAAGATGTCTTGATCACCACCGGCTGTCCCACGGGAACATGAATCTCATTCGCCGTGATTACCGTTTGGTCAGCTTGTGTGGCTTCATATCGAACTTCCCACCACCACTGGTGCCCAATAACGTCAATAGTGACCGGATTTTTTGAGGTGAGGTTCGCGATGGCATGCCCGGTCCGGACG
>JBARNL010000485.1:0-5854 GCA_049802955.1 Candidatus Angelobacter sp. | reverse complement strand
GAACAAATGTTCTGGATGTCCTCAGCAAATCCCGACCGTGAGGCGGAGCGATAGCAAGCCTCCATGAGAAACCAGAGCGCCGTTAAAGTGCGGGACTCAGCTATTTTTAGCTCCTGCTCCAATGCTTTGAACAACTCCCCAGGTGTGGGATCGTAGAAGGGGCCCGGGGACGTTCGCTTCAGCGGCAACTCTATTTGGACTCGCCTGAATGACACCTCCGGTACAGGGTGAATTTTCATATCGCTGTAGAACGTGCTCCCGTATTTTGACCAGCGCACATGCCCCGTAGAGTCATTTTCGGCGCCTTCTGGCAGGACAAAAGCCTCGAAGTATAAGTCCTCCGCGGCGGGTCGATCGAAACCCAAGTATGGAATGCGAGCCCACGCTAGATAAAAAAGCGCTGCGCTCAGGCGCTGCCAGTGCTCTTGGGTAAGAGTCCAAGACTCGGTCAGCGTCGCAATCCACATAGTGGATATCGGCTGGCCGTCTCTCCCCACATACATTGAAAGATGGTTTGATGGTCTGGGGAAATTTAGAAATCGTTGCCAGTTTTCGATCGTGTCCCGCCAAATAACAAAGGGTCGGAACTCGAAGCTGCCCTCGTTACCTAAAGTGCCAACGGAAAAATCAGCATATGGAAAAATCAGGTACTGAAGCCTCACCTTTGGATTAGGGAACGTCCGGATCGGAATGCGTGTTGCTGTCTTTGCCACATGCTTATGTTCGCATGGAGACAGCGCCGAGTGTAGGGCCTGGTGAGCAAGGGCGCCACCTGCGTGCTCCTCGTCAAGTTCAATGGCAGCACATGAGCGCCAGCGCGGCCCGAGGCGCTCTTTGCGCGCTGAAGGGGTAAGCGCTGGGAAAAGGGTGAAGAAAAGTAGAGCGCCGTAGGTGCGGCACAAGAATTTTGTGCGCGCTCCACTGCTTTTCGTCCCAGCGACCTAAAGCCGGTCTCATGGGAGCAGCTGCGCGCGGGCCTGCGGCGCAAGGAAGTGTCTGTTTACGTGCGTTTCGGCACGGCGACTTCTATTTCGCAACCATTACTGGCTGGCTATTACCAGAATGTCTGTAGGGGCGTTCAATCCGCCGGAGAATGGCGAGCCGCTGACAGGAGAAACCATTCCGGTAGTTGCATCCACTGAAAACGCTGACACGCTGTTATCGACCTTGTTGACCACAAATAGAAATGTTCCCGTGGGGTCAAGGGCCACACCGAAGGGATGCTGTCCTGTGGGGGTATCCGCAATCAAAGAGAGGCTGCCGTTCACCATTTTGAACGCTGACAAAGTCCCAGCCTGCACGTTGGTGGAGTAAACGAACTGGTCATTGGGATGGACAGCCAGCCGCAATGGATTGTTATGGCAGGAAACCGCGCAACTGGGCACCGCAGTGGGCAAAGGCATTACTGGCGTCAAGCTGCCGCCGGCGGCGATGTTGAATGAGACTACGGATTGAGCCATGTGGTCGCCCACGAAGAGAAACTTTCCAGAAGGATCGGCAGCCAGCCCGATAGCAGAGGCGAAGCCGGCAGAATTTGCTGTGCTGAAAGGAGATCCGGAGACCGGCGTAAGAAGACCATTGGCGCCGATCTGGAATGAAGAAACGGTGTTGAGATCGGAAGCCATTGAATCAGGAAAGTTGTTGGCAAACAGCACAGTACCGGCGGGGTTGATGGCCAATCCATAGGGACTGGCGGCGGCAAACGGCGAACCGGCTGCCGGCGTCAGCGAGCCGTTCGCTGCAATAAGAAAAACGGAAATGCTGTTAGAGGCTTGATTTGCCACGAAGACGAATCTTCCCAGAGGATCGACGGCGATTCCGGTAGGACGCGCTCCGGCGCCGAATGGAGTGCCGGGAACAGGCGTAAGCATACCTGTGCTGGCATTGACGAAAAAAGCTGAAACCGTGTTTGCTATTTGATTGCTGATAAAAAGGAATTTGTGCACCGCATCGAAAGCCATGAACTCTGCGCCAGCGCCTGCAGGGAACGGAGATCCAGGGGCGAGTGAAAGCGAACCGGACTTGCTTACCGCGAAGACAGAGACTTCACCTGACCCTGAGTTTGTAACAAAAGCAAAGCTTGAAAGTGCGGTGGGTAAAACTGCCACATTCCTGCTCATGCCGCAGCCATTCAGCAAGAACATTGCGACCAAAAATAGGCAGGACAGGATGGACAAACGCGGGACACGCAGAATCAATAGGGAAGAGAGCATCGCCATCATCTCCCAAATGTTAAAGATCAAAGATCAATTACCTTTGATCAATATCAATGATACGCGCGAAGATACGCGCGAACAAACTGCCGAGAAGCGGGTTATCTGTTTTGAAGGGCTATTTTGCTCATTTCGTTACGTCCAGGGCAGATTCTGTCCAGATTTTATGGGACGGCTCGCCCGCTGTAACCTCCTTTGCGTACTTAGCGCTCCTGCGGCAAATTATTCGCCCTTGGAGGATATGAAAACTGCTTTTTTGCCCTTCGTGATGTATCCTCTTAAGAGCACCGACTTAACTTTGGCACGGAGGAAATAGCTTGGCAGAAGTCCGATTACAGGAAGGCGAGCCGCTGGAAAACGCGCTGCGCCGGTTTAAACGTAAAGTCCAGACAGAGGACATCATCAAGGAAGTAAAGCGCCACTCGTATTATCTGAAGCCGGGCGAGAAGAAGCGCGTAAAACAGGCCCTGGCGCGCAAGCGGGCCAAGAAAAAAATCCGCAAAGATCGCGACTCCCGTCCCGACCGCGACTAGCGTTTTCCGCCGCTGCGGAAGCGCGGCATAGCTTGATCCCGAAATCTGATTGATGCGCTCTAGCATGGCCCTTCGCTAAAAGCGAAGGGCACGAGCGCATCTCTGCGCTTTGCAGCATTCTTCTGCTGCAAAAAGCGCTTTCGTGTCTTATTGGATTACTGGTGCTTTAGCGGACCACCGACATTCATCTTGAAACCGCGCTTCGAAATATAATTGGCCCATGACATCTGCCGCCAAAGATCGTGTGATGAAAGATCGTGCGACGAAAGATCGCGTGACCAACGATCAAATGAACGATCGGGCCGGAAAGCATCAGATCGAAGTGCGCCAGATCGAGGAATTGCGCGAGACGATCCGCCATCACGAACATCTTTATTACGTTCTGGACGCGCCTGAACTCCCCGACGCAGAATTTGATCGCCTGATGCAGGAGCTGAAGCGGCTGGAAGCGGCGCATCCGGAGCTGATCACCAAGGATTCGCCCACTCAGCGCGTCGGCGGCAAACCGGCGGAAGGCTTTCCCAAGATCGTCCATTCGCGTCCCATGCTCTCGCTGGACAACGCGTATAACGAGCAGGAGCTTCGGGATTGGGACCGTCGGGTACGTGAATCGGCCGGCAGTGAAAAATTGGAATATGTCTGCGAGCTTAAGTTGGACGGCATGTCCATGGCGCTTACTTATCAGGACGGCCGCTTGTTCAAGGGCGCCACTCGCGGCGATGGCACAGTTGGAGAAGACGTGACCTCAAACGTGAGGACAATGCGCTCTGTCCCGCTTTCCGTGCCAGCCAATGTTTTAAAAAAAGCCGGCGTTCCAGCAGACTTTGAGGTTCGTGGTGAAGTCATTATGCCGCTCCTGGCTTTTGAGCGTATGAATGACGATCGCGAGCGGCAGGAGCTGAGCAAGTTTGCCAATCCGCGCAATGCCGCCGCCGGGACCATCCGCGTGCTGGAGCCAAATATCGTGGCCCAGCGCCGGTTGGACTTTTATTCTTACTTTCTTCTGGTCGATGGCAAGTTGTACCCGGAGCACCATGATGATTCGCTGAAAGCGCTTCAAGCCCTGGGATTTAAGGTGAATGCAAATCATCGGCTGGCGCACGATATCGACCAGGTGCTGGAATTTATTGCCAAGTGCGAGCAGTTGCGGGACAAGTTGCCGTATGAAATTGATGGCGTGGTCATCAAGGTAAACTCCACGCGAACACAGCAGCGCCTTGGCTTTACCGGAAAAGCTCCGCGTTGGGCCATTGCATACAAGTACGCCGCGCGCAGTGGCACCAGCAGGATTGAAGACATTCTTGTTCAAGTAGGCCGTACAGGCAAACTGACGCCTGTAGCTGCGCTCAAGCCAGTATTTATCGGAGGCACAACTGTTACGCGGGCCACACTTCACAATCAAGATGAGATTGACCGCCTGGAAGTGAAAATCGGCGATTGGGTGATGATCGAACGCGGCGGCGACGTGATTCCAAAAGTAGTGAAAGTCATTTCCGACAAAGACCATCCGCGCGGCCACAAGACATTTCACATGCCTGAGCGGTGTCCGGAATGCGGCGGCCACGTGGTGCGCGTTGAGGGTGAAGCCGATCATCGCTGTGTGAATACGGCTTGCCCGGCCAAGCTGCGTGAAAGCATTCTGCATTTTGCGGCGCGCTCAGTGATGAACATTGAGGGTATGGGAGAATCAATGGTCAACCAGCTTTCCAGCCGTGGACTGGTAAAAGACCTGGCCGATATCTATGAATTGAATCAAGAGAAACTGCTCAGCCTGGAGCGCGTTGGAGAAAAATCTGCGGCGAACCTGCTGCGGGAAATTGAACAATCCCGCAAGTTGCCGCTGGAACGCGTGATCTACGGCTTGGGCATCCGCTTTGTCGGCGAACGCACTGCAAAATTTCTCTCGGAACATTTTGGTTCGATGGATGCGCTGATGAACGCGTCAGTGGAATCATTGCAGGAAGTGGACGAAGTGGGTCCGCGCATCGCCAACAGCATTCAGGAATTTTTTGCCGAGCCTCGCAATCGCGACCTGGTAAAGCGTCTAGGCAAATATCTGAACTTCAAGGGAGAAAAAAAGCAGCGTGGCACCGCGCTGGCCGGAAAAACTTTTGTCATCACCGGAACACTGGCGAATTATTCCCGTGAGGCCGCCAAAAAACTGCTGGAAGATGCCGGAGGAAAAGTTTCCAGCGCCGTCAGCAAGAAAACGGACTATTTGATTGCCGGGGACGAGGCCGGTTCAAAGCTGGATAAAGCACGCGAACTGGGCGTGCAGGTCATCGACGAGAAAGAGATGGAGCAGTTGACAAAGCAAGCAAAGTAGGTCCCTTGGTCTTTACGCGCATAGGTGTCAGGTAAAATCGTGCACGTTGTCAGAACCCCGCTGAACGGCGGGAGAAGGCTGGAATGAGCAAAAAAGCGTTGATCACCGGAGTCACGGGGCAGGATGGCGCGTACTTGTCAAAACTCCTGTTGGAAAAAGGTTACAAGGTGTGTGGGCTTCTGGCCCGGCGATCTTCTGATACGCAATGGCGTTTGCGCCATCTGCGCATTGAGAATGAAGTGGATTTGATGGAAGGCGATTTAACAGACTTATCGTCGCTCACGCGGCTGCTTTCCGCGATCTCTGTCGATGAAGTTTACAACCTGGGCGCGCAGAGCTTTGTGGCGACGTCCTGGATGCAGCCTGTTTTAACGGGGATGACCACCGGCATTGGAGCTGTGAATTTGCTGGAGGCGATCCGGCTGACCAATCCTGCAGTCCGTTTTTATCAGGCCTCTAGCAGTGAGATGTTTGGCAAGATACAGGAACCGGTCCAGTCTGAGCGCACCCCTTTTTATCCGAGAAGCCCGTACGGCGTGGCAAAACTTTACGCCCACTGGATGACGGTGAACTATCGCGAGAGCTTCAAGACATTTGCCTGCAGCGGCATTTTGTTTAATCACGAATCTCCGTTGCGCGGAATTGAGTTTGTCACCCGCAAAATCAGCGACGGCGTGGCCAGGATCAAGCTTGGGTTGCAGAGCGAGCTGCGGCTGGGCAATCTGGAAGCGAAGCGCGACTGGGGCTACGCGGCTGATTACGTTGAAGCAATGTGGATGATG
>JBARNL010000484.1:0-2170 GCA_049802955.1 Candidatus Angelobacter sp. | reverse complement strand
AATCGGTACTTGGCGAATGCGGTTCTGTTCTGAGCGCGTAACGTATTCGTCAGTCTTGCGCACCTGCAGAATCCACAGTCCATACGCAAGCACGATGAAGACTGCCAGGATGATGTACTGGACGACGGAGAATTTTGTCTGCGGAATTTTTTCGTCGCGACCGGGCATACCTGTTGCGATTTGCCGCCGTTGAAGGCAACAAATCAGGATTCCTTTTCCTTTGTTTGGGGTCCCAATTTAGAGTACCGCAAATTGGCCACGCATGCTGTAAGAGAAAGACCTCAATATAGTTACTGAAGGATTAAATTGAGCCGTGTTACGGGCGTGAGCAAGGCGACAGCCGAGCGGAAGCCCGTAGGCGAAATCCCGAGCCGGCGAGGGATCTCTCTTTGAACTTTCACTGCTTCGATCCGTTAATTTCTCAGCTTGAACTTATCCAATCCCGCGAACAACACAACCGCTGCCAACCCATTGACGAGGGCCGCAAGAAGGGTGTGGCTCCAGATCCAGGCTTCACTTCCGCCCACCAATTGCAGGCTGATTGCCATATAAATAAAGCGGTGAATCAGGACAAAGGCAAACGTCATCAGGAAGCGCGAGCCCGGGTTATCCACATCCACTTTCACGCCCAGCGACGATCCCAGATACCCGACGATCGTCTTGGCAATCCCGAAAAGGCCAATCGGATGCCCTGTCCAGGCATCTTGCAGCGTTCCGATCAGCGCCCCGGTAATCATGCCGGGAATCGGGCGGCGGCGCGCGACGGCAAAAAAGATCGTCACCAGCAGCGGCAGATCCAGAACCTTCATCAGCTTCAGGTTCAGAAACACCTGGAGAAAGATGGCCAGCACCGGAATTCCAATGGAAACCGGCCAGCTAAACCGATGTACCTCAATTTCCTCGCGAGAGGTTAACGATACGCTGGCATTCATCGCGGCGGCTTCTCCTGCTTCTGTGACTGATTAGCTGGCGGTGTCGATGTGGTTTTCGGTGTGGCCGTTGGTGCGGCGCTCGGCTCTTGTGTGGTGGAATCAGGGGCCGTCGCAGCAGTCTTTACTTTTTTCGACGTAGGTTTCGGCTTGGCCGGATTCTCCGCTGAACCAATGGCACTGGCTTGAGTTTGTCCAGTTGAAGGCTTGTTCGCTTCTGTTCCGGTTTTTCCAGGGACAGTATTCGTCGCGGCAGTTCCAGTGGCTGACATTGGCGGCTTTGCAGACCCACCCACCGCTGCCGCCTTCTGCTCAGCGCCTGCGCTTACAGGCTTATTGATTTTGGCGGGCGTGGGAGAAGATTTTGGCGCTGAAACTCCTGTCTGTGTACCGCCGGAGGTCTTTGGCGCATTTGGATCCACTTTGGGAACGCTGGGCAGGCGTTCTGACAGAATGTCCGCGGCGCGCATGGGTTCGGGGCCTGCAGCGGCGGAACGTGAATTGTCGGACATCTCAGTGATGACTAACACTTCTTCCAATCGATTGAGGTCTGCCGCCGGCTTAATCTTAATAACAAGAAAGGGATCGTTCTCGCGGTCCGGCGTGGACCCAATCACTGTGCCCACGGAGTACCCTTTGGGATAAATTCGGTCCCCGCCGCTGGTAATCACGTGTTCACCCGGCTCCACTTGCTCGTCAGACATGATACCGGTAACCTGAAGCTCGCCCAGGGGAGTTCCCTTCACAATCCCCTGAAGCCGTGAATTTTCCAGAATCACGCCCGCTCCGCTGTCATGATCGTTAATCAACAGCACCTGCGAGCTCAGCTTAAAAACATCTTTCACCTTGCCGACGATTCCATCCGGGGTAATCACAGCCATGTCGGGCTTAATGCGGTCATTCGAGCCCTTGTCGATGGTGATTAACCGCGACTGCTCGGTTCCGCTAAAAGCGATCACCTGGGCCGCCACTGTTTTTGTAATGAACTTTTCCTTGAAGTCCAGCAGGACCTGCAATCGCCTGGCTTGGTCGGCATCCTGTTTAAGCCTGACCTGCTCCATTTGCAGGCGGGCGATTTCATCCTGTAATTCCTTGTTCTGCTGGCGAGCGCCGCGAAGGTCAGCGTAATTGTGCCAGCTATTGCGGAAAAAACGGCCGGTGGAAACAAATACTTTTTCGACGGGAGTAAAAGCGGTAACGCTCCACACGCGGATCAGCCGCGTCCCGCTGCCCGTGGTTCC
>JBARNL010000483.1:0-1839 GCA_049802955.1 Candidatus Angelobacter sp. | reverse complement strand
GGTATGGACCGGCTGAGGACAGGCGAGTCGAGTAAAATTTTGTTGTATCCGAACGGAGCAGTTAGCAAATAGCAGGCTGTTTCCGAAGTCTCGAGCGAAGCGAGAGATCCCTACAGCCGGTATGATTTCAAGGCTTGGCGAGTTTTCGATTTGAGCCAGAGAAGTCCATTAATCTGATGCATCCATATGAGAGTAGCGATCCCTCACCCGCAAAGAACGCGGATTCGGGATTTCAGGAATAGAGCAAAGTATCAAATAAGGATTTTGACATGCCAACCACTACCACCCGCCCACAGCTTTCATACCTTGCCGACCAGATGAACGATCTCAAGCAGAAGGGCACGCACTTTAACCTGCGCGTGCTTCAGGATGCGCAGGCGCCGGAGTGTACGGTTGACGGCAAGCACGTTATCAATCTGGCGTCGAACAATTATCTGGGACTGACGACGCATCCCAAGCTGCGCGAAGCGGCGATGGCGGCCACTAAAAAATATGGCGTAGGCTCGGGCGCGGTGCGTACCGTGAGCGGGACCATGTCTATCCACATGGAATTGGAAGAGAAGATTGCGCGGTTCAAGAACACTGAAGCCTGCGTGGTGTTCCAGTCCGGCTTTGCCGCAAACGCGGGCACGGTTTCGGCCATCCTGGGCAAAGAGGACTTCATTATCTCCGACGAGCTGAATCACGCCAGCATCATCGATGGCGCGCGGCTCTCGCGGGCCAAGATCAAAGTTTTTCGCCACAAAGATACGGCACATGCTGAAGAGCTTCTGAAAGAAGTTGCGGGCGAACCGGGGCACAAGCTGATTATCACAGACGGCGTGTTCTCCATGGATGGCGACATTGGTCCGCTGCCCGCGCTGTGCGATCTGGCCGAAAAATACGGCGCAATTATGATGATTGACGACGCCCACTCTTCCGGCGTGCTGGGGCGCAACGGCCGCGGCACAGTGGACCACTACAAAGTCCACGGCAGAGTTGATGTTCAGGTGGGCACGCTTTCAAAAGCTATCGGCGCGCTGGGCGGATATGTTTGCGGATCGAAAGATCTGATTGATTTTCTCTATCATCGCGCGCGGCCTTTCTTATTTTCAACGTCACATCCGCCGTCCGTGGCAGCCACATGCATTGCCGCCTTCGAGGTGCTGGAGAAAGAGCCCGAGCTGATGGACAAGCTTTGGGCCAACACAAGGTTCTTTAAGAAAGAGCTGGGGCTGCTGGGATTCAACATTGGCGGCAGCATTACTCCGGCCAGCGAGACGCCGATTACGCCGATCATCATTGGCGATGGACGACTGACGATGGAATTCAGCCGCGAGTTGTTCAATGAAGGCGTCTTCACTCCCGGCATCGCATTCCCCACCGTCGCGGAAGGCAAGGCGCGCCTGCGCACGATCATGACCGCTACACATACGCAGGATCAGTTGACGAAAGCACTGGAAGTGCTGAAGAAGGTGGGGACAAGGATGGGGATAATTAAGTAGGTATCGCTGGAACCCAGCCGCAGATTTCGCAGATGGGCGCAGATCAGGAACTTAGCCGCGAATTACGCGAATTCGCTTAAAAATTCGTTCTACTCAATGCGACAGTGGGGCGTCACAAAGGATTTCTTAGCTATCTGGAACTCGCAGTGAATGTGATCGTACTTTCCACCTCTACCGGCTGGTCCAATAGCAAATAAGGACGGAATCGATATTTGCGAACCGCTTCCAGGACTGCCTTACGCAGATCCTCCGGGCCATCGTTTGCAGTGGCTTCAATCACACTCCCATCTTTTCCGACCACATATTTCACGTGGACAAGGCCGCTCACGCCTAGAGGATATGCAGGCTGTGGGCT
>JBARNL010000482.1:0-2979 GCA_049802955.1 Candidatus Angelobacter sp. | reverse complement strand
GAGAAACGTTTCTCCAGTTGCGCGATTCTGCCCTAAAATCAGTGCTTGTTCAGAGGCTCCCTTGGTCTTCGTTGGGATTAGTTTGCGCGAAAACCGAAAAACTTCCGCTAACATCACTCCCAACAACATCCACAGTTTGGCTGACATCGCTGAAACGCTCCTAAAAATCTTCTCTGCTGCAATGGATCATACTTATAAAATAGATCGTTTCGCGATATCAAATACTAAGTTAGTAACTAGAACCAAATAGATTCTAGCTCCGCGTTGGGACCCAGGCCATCGTTCTTGTAGACATAAAAAGCGTGATGTTCCTTGTACTCCTTAACTAGCTCGGTCAGTGACTCAGGTCTCCACCGGAGAGCATCGTAATATTCCTCGGGACTGTCTGTCTGCCGAAACTGGCGAAAAGCTGCGCAGACGGAGTGTCTGTGTGCGGATTCCTCCCTCTCGATCGAGAGCCGAATGCGAGGACGCAGATCCAATGCAAGGGTTGGCCGCGAATGGACGCGAAAACCCGCGAAATCAGAAACAACTCTAACCACAAAAACACAAAGCCCACAAAGAACGCCTAAGTAAAATGATGGTCCAAGTAAAAAGATCGTCTACGTAAAAAGGCGCCGCGTTTCCGCAGCGCCTTTTATCTTGCCACTCTCTTGCATCTTCAGATCAGTGTTGATCCGTGTAAATCAGTGGTAAGGGTTTTGAATTTTAATTTACCAAATTACGCGATTACCAAATCTTGCTAAGCTTCGCGTATCCCGTCCATAAAAGCCTTGAGTTTGCGCGAGCGCGATGGATGCCGCAGTTTGCGCAGCGCCTTGGCTTCTATCTGGCGGATGCGTTCGCGGGTGACGGCAAACGACTGCCCCACTTCTTCCAACGTGTGCTCGGAGCCATCTTCAAGGCCAAAGCGCATCTTGATGACTTTTTCTTCGCGCGGCGTGAGTGTGCGCAGCACCTGCGCGGTCTGGTCCTTGAGGTTCACGTTGATCACGGCCTCTGCGGGCGAGACCATGGAGTGATCTTCAATAAAGTCGCCCAGGTGGGAATCTTCTTCTTCACCGATGGGCGTCTCCAGCGAGATGGGCTCCTGCGCGATCTTGAGAACCTTGCGCACTTTGGCCACAGGGATATCCATGCGCTTGGCGATCTCTTCTGATGTTGGCTCGCGGCCGAGTTCCTGCACCAGCTGCCGCGAGGTGCGGATCAGCTTGTTGATGGTCTCGATCATGTGCACCGGAATACGGATGGTGCGGGCCTGATCTGCGATGGCACGCGTGATGGCCTGGCGGATCCACCAAGTGGCGTAGGTCGAAAATTTGTAGCCGCGGCGGTACTCGAATTTGTCCACTGCCTTCATCAGCCCGATGTTGCCTTCCTGGATCAGGTCGAGAAACTGCAGGCCGCGGTTGGTATATTTTTTGGCGATCGAGACCACAAGGCGCAAGTTGGCTTCAATCAGCTCGCGCTTGGCGGCTTCAGCGTCAACGTCGCCCTGGATGATTTCACGCTGCGTGCGCCGCAGTTCCTGGTAGCTGACGCCGGTGTCTGCCTCAAGCTTTTCCAGATCGTTGCGGTGCTGGCGCTGTATGCGCCGGTACTCGCGCTTGGTCTCCTCAATCCGCGTTGCCTCGATTTTTTTTTCCAGATTGTTGATCTGGCGGTCGAGCGAGCGCATGGCGTCAACCGTTTTGTTGACGCGATCAATCAGCCGCTTGCGCTCCGGATTGGTGAACTTCAGCTTGCGGATGCCACCGGAGACTTGCACGTGCGCGCGTCCCAGGGCCCAGCGGAGCTTGCGCGTCTCTTTTGGTTTCTTCTTGGCTTTTACCGCTTCAGCCTTTTCTTCGAGCTGCTGGACTTTTTTATAGCTCTTGCCGATCTCGTCAATCTGTCCGACAAAATCTTTTAGCCGCGCCTGGACGATTTCGTCGGTGATCTCTTCTTCGTCGAAAGCGACAAGTTCTTTGATGGAGCGCACGCCGCGCTTCAGGTCTTCACCCAGCGCCAGAATTTCTTTGATCACGATAGGAGAGCGCGATAGCGCCTTCAATACGCGCAGCTGGCCGCGCTCAATGCGCTTTGCGATTTCAACTTCGCCTTCACGCGTGAGCAGCGGGACCGTGCCCATCTCGCGCAGGTACATGCGGACTGGATCGTTGGTCTTTTCCAGCGCGCCCGGCGTCAGGTCAAGCTCAACCTCTTCGCCTTCTTCAATGTCTTCAAATTTCTGCTCAGAGGGCAATCCCTTGCCGCTCTCCAGAACGTCAATGCCCTGGGTGCCAATTGTGGTGAGCAAATCGTCGAGATCGTCCGGTGAATGGACGTCCCCAGGAATGAGGTCATTTACCTGGTCATAGGTCAGGTAGCCTTTTTCCTTGCCTGCATCAATCAACTTTTTTATATCGTCAAATTTATCTTCTAGAGCCAAACCACGACCTCATTTTCATGGCAATACGGGGCTGTACGCTCGTCTCCACTAAAGCATATCGGCGGGTATTTTGGTTTGGAATGCGCGCACGTCCCGAGAGTACTAAGGTTAGCATAAACTCGGTCAACAAGAAAAGAGCCTTACCCTGCCACCCGCGCTAAAACAAAGAAGATACCAGAGCCGCTGCCTGTGAATTGCCCTGAAGATTAGATGCCGTATACCCTCCAAGGTTTCGCATCCATTTCCTCGCTCCGCGAGGCTTATTTTGGCTTAGGACATCGGGATTACGGGAGTTCTAAACCGCGCAGCCAAAGCACTTACCCGCCCGATGCCAGCTTCCTGTCCAACTCCAGCTTTTCCTGCTTCAGCCGCAGCAGCGCCGCAACGTCATTTTTGCGCTCAGCCTCAACAATTCTGCGCTTGATATCCCCTTCACGCTGCTAGCGGATGGATGCTGGATGCCAACTATTCAAAATCGCAGCAAGCTGCGCATTTAGCTCCCGTTTCTCTCGAATCAATTGAAGAAGAGCCGTATCATCTCGCCGTTT
>JBARNL010000481.1:0-11697 GCA_049802955.1 Candidatus Angelobacter sp. | reverse complement strand
CCTACTTTGATAACGCCGAGGGGATACGCCCCGGGCAACCGGTGGATTTGCAGGGTGTAGCGATTGGCAATGTGAAGACGGTCCGTGTTGTCCCGGGACGTCCGCTTAGCCCGGTGCAGGTAGTGATGAGAGTGAACAAAGATTTTCAAAAATTCATCCATGAGGATTCCAAAGCGACCATTGAGACGGCCGGCGTGCTGGGCGAATCATTCGTCGATATTGACAGCAAAACTGCCAATGCACCAATCGTGAAAGATGGGACGGAATTGCCTCCCGGAAACGCTCCCGGAATCCAGGACGTCGTCCGCACCAGCCAGACGTCGCTGCAAAATATTGACGTGCTGGTAAAAAATGCCAATTCCATCCTGGGAGAAATTCAGAATGGCAAGGGCTCTCTGGGGCAGTTCATCAGCGATCCCTCCACCATCAACAAAATCAATCTAATCCTGAACCAGGTACAGGCTTTGTTGAATGACGTGAGCAACGGCAAAGGCACTATCGGAAAGTTCTTTGCCGATGACAGTCTCTACCGCAAGGCAGACTCTTTGGTAACCAAAGCCGATATTATGGTGGATGAGATCAACCAAGGCCACGGCAGCCTGGGCAAACTGGTAAAGGACGACGCTCTCTATAACAATGCAAATCAGACGATTGCCACAGCCAACAAGCTGCTTGCTGACCTCAATGCGGGCCGTGGCCCTGCCGGAAAATTACTGAAGGATGAAGAGCTTTCCCGCAAGCTGCAAAATATCGTTGAAAAACTTTCTAACATCTCTGACCGGCTGGATGCGGGTGAAGGCAGCGCAGGCAGGCTGTTTAAAGACCCGTCGCTGTACAACAATACCGATCAAATGCTGATCGAAACGCGGAACCTGATCAAGGCGATTCGTGAAAATCCCAAGAAATACCTGACGATCCGCTTCCGGGTGTTTTAATCCGCGCGCAAGCGGTTCCTGACCCTATGTTCTGCAATGGTCATGCTTTATGCTTGGAACTCTCATCAATTTTTTTTTGAGGCTGAACAAAATGCGCTTGTCTCTAGTGTTACCCGCGGCACTTCTCTTGGCCTGCGTTGGAATATCTATGACGGCCCAGGAAAGCAAAATCACTTCCAGCTCAGTTGTCACCTCGCTGGATAAGAGCGCTGACCCTTGCGTGGATTTCTACCAGTTCGCGTGCGGCGGGTGGATCAAGAACAATCCCATTCCCGCGGACCAGTCGATCTGGAGCCGCTTCGGAGAATTGGCGGAACGGAATCGGGAGGAACTGCACGGCATCCTGGAGACTGCGGCCAAGGCGCCAAATCGCGATGCCAATGAGCAGAAGATTGGCGACTATTACTCCACATGCATGGACGAGGCCGCCATCGAGAAGAAAGGCGCCGCTGTCCTTAAGCCTGAATTTGACCGTATCAACGCCTTGGGGGATAAGTCCGCGCTGCCGGCCTTGATGGCCTATCTGCACGGCCAGGGCATCAACGTGCTGTTCGACTTCGGCTCCGGCGCAGACTTTAAAAACGCCAAGCAAGTCATCGGGCAGGCGGACCAGGGTGGGCTCTCCCTGCCTGACCGCGACTACTACCTGAAAGACGATACCAAGTCGGTGGAGCTGCGCAAGCAATTCCTGCAGCACGTGGCCAACATGTTCAAGCTGCTGGGCGACGCGCCGGACAAGTCCGCCGCCGAAGCCACTGCCGTGTTGAACGTGGAAACCGCGCTGGCCAAAGGCTCCGGCGACCGCGTGGAACGGCGCGATCCCGAGCGCGTTTACCACAAGATGCCGGTCACTGATTGGCAATCGCTCGCGCCCTCTTTCAGCGTTACCAGGTATCTGACCAGCGTGGGCGCTCCCGCAATGGACAGCCTTAACGTGGTGGAACCCAATTTTTTCAAAGCGCTTGACGCCGAGTTGAAGAGCGCCAGCATGGATGACCTGAAAACTTATCTGCGCTGGCATCTGGTGCACTCGCAGGCTGAGTCGCTGCCTAAAGCTTTCCAGGACGAAAACTTCAATTTTTACGGGAAGACGCTGCGCGGGACCAAGGAACTGCAGCCGCGCTGGAAACGCTGTGTGGCAGCCGTTGATGGCGATTTGGGCGAAGCGCTGGGCCGGGTCTTTGTTGAGAAATATTATCCGCCGGAAGCCAAGGCGCGCACGCTGAAAATGGTGAACCAATTGGAAGCCGCCCTGCACCAGGACATCACCGAGCTTCCCTGGATGTCAGAGGTCACCAAGAAACAGGCATTGATAAAGCTGGCTGCCATCCAGAACAAAATCGGCTATCCCGCCAAGTGGCGTGACTACACTGCGCTGAAGATTGAACGTGGTGACGCGCTGGGAAATTCGTTGCGGGCCAATGCGTTTGAATTCCATCGCCAACTGGCCAAGATCGGCAAGCCGCTGGACAAGCAGGAATGGCAGATGACGCCGCCCACCGTGAATGCCTATTACGATCCCACGGAAAATAACATCAATTTCCCAGCCGGCATCCTGCAGCCGCCATTTTATGACTTCAAAGCCGATGACGCGCTTAACTTCGGAGGCATGGGCGCAGTAATTGGGCACGAACTCACTCATGGCTTTGACGATCAGGGCGCGCTGTTCGACGCCGAGGGCAATCTCCACGACTGGTGGACGCCGGCAGATCAAAAGGCATTCAAGGAACGCACACAATGCATTGTGAATGAGTATGATCAGTTCGTTGCCGTGGACGACGTACATGTGCGCGGCAAGCTCACGCTGGGCGAGAACACCGCCGACAACGGCGGTTTGCGCATCGCCGACATGGCACTCATGAAATCTCTGGCCGATTCCGGCAAGCAGCCACAAGAGATTGACGGTTATACGCCGGAGCAGCGTTTCTTTATCGGCTGGGGACAGATCTGGTGCGAGAACCAGACAGATCAGACGGCTCGCCTATTGGCCCTGAATAACGAGCACTCACCCGGGAGATATCGCGCGAACGGTGTAGTGCAGAACATGCCGGAATTCCAAAAAGCCTGGGGATGCAAAGCCGGCCAGCCGATGGTCCGGGAAAATGCCTGCCACGTGTGGTGAGTGGTTTCACATGTCCCGAGCAAAGCGAGGGAACCCTATCTGCCACCAAAATCGAGCGGGTTTCTTCGGACATGATCACTCTGATTAAAACTTTGCTTGAGGGGTCCAGCCAAACTCTTGCTGCATTCGACGACGATAAGGCGTGTCAATTTGCCTGGGTGCCGAACGCACATATTGTTCGGCATTACAGCGCTCTTCATGGGATAACCCTTGAATATATGCGATGACCTCATCCACAGTGGCTGTTCGCTCTTCCTTGCCAAACCGTGGTTTCAAGTTCGTCCACAGCACTGCGTCTAGGTTAAGCCGCTTAGCCCATTGGACTATCTCAAGATCGATGTCAGTTTCCTGCGGCTGCCAAACTCCTATGCTACGAACCAAATTCTCTGATTTGATATCCTCACGCAAAGCTAGGTCAAGTTTGGCGGCATCTACTGAATCGAGAGATGACAGCGCCCAGAGGCTTCGAACCAAGGGAGAGCCAGGTGTGATCACCAGGGTTATGCGTTTGTCCTTAGACTGCCGAGCAAACTCAATCGGCAACAGTGGGCCATCGACAAACCAATCGGAGCGAACATGCAGGGATCTGGGATCCCAAATCAATGATCCCCAGCCTAAGCAAGCGATCTTCATATCCACATACTATTTGAATGAGCTGATTTTACTGCGTAGGCGAACCGAAGTTGATCAGCCCGGTACTCTCCGCCTGCTCGTGCGCGTGATACGACGAACGCACAAGCGGACCTGACTCAACATGGCGAAAGCCCATCTTGAGCGCTTCCGTTTTCAAAAAAGCGAATTCTTCGGGAGTGTAATAGCGAGTCATCGGGAGATGATCTTTTGATGGCCGCAGATATTGGCCGACCGTGAGGATATCGACTTTGCGCGCGGCCAGGTCGCGGAAAACTTCCAGCAGTTCGTCCGTGGTTTCACCAATGCCGACCATTACTCCGGTCTTTGAAACCATGCTTGGAGCAAAACGCTTCACGTTGCTGAGCAGGTCCAGCGTGCGTTCATAGCGCGCGCCGGAGCGCACTGCGCGATAGAGACGCGGAACAGTCTCAGTGTTGTGATTCAGAACTTCCGGCTTCGCGTCGATTACAACTTTTAAACAATCTTCACGGCCCTGAAAATCAGGGATGAGCACTTCAATCTGGCATCCGGGCGCCTGCTCGCGGACTTGGCGGATGGTCTCGGCAAAAATCTTCGCGCCGCCCATATTGTCGTCATCGCGATTTACGCTGGTTACTACTGCATGCTTTAGGCCGAGAGTGGCGACGGCTTCAGCCACCCGACGCGGCTCGTCCCAATCCAGCGGCTCGGGTTTGCCTTTAGGTACGGCGCAAAAGCCGCAGCGCCGCGTGCATAGATTACCCAGCAGCATGAATGTGGCAGTCTTGTGGTTCCAGCACTCGCCAATGTTGGGGCACTGCGCCGATTCACAAACTGTATGCAAATCCAGCGTCCGCGCCAGCTTTTTGAGCTCATGGTAATTGTCGCCCATGGGCGCGCGCGCCTTCAGCCACTCAGGCTTCTTCAGCGGACGCCGCGGCGCAAGATCAATCTGGACGAGTTCTACAGAGCTGGCCATCAGGATATTTAGATGTGAATCTCTATTGTACGATGCACGGGCCGCTCCGGGCTCGGCAGCGTACTGAGGTAACTTTGAATCGCCTAAAATTGGCTCTAAACTCCAGTTCCGTGGGCGAGAACATACGCGTACTAATTCGATGGTTGTCGTCAGTCCACGCTCCGCTGGGACGCTGGGCGCCGCTGGCTGCCTCTGTGATGTTTGCCACCTCGGGCCTTTCCCATTTCATTTTCCTGCGCATAATTGCTTATATCGGCGCGCTTGTGCTGGCCTTGCTGATCGCGGCCGATGTGGCCCGCGGGTTAGTCGACGAGCACTCCTTCCCGGACCGGCCAGCCTCCGCCCGTACGCCACTCACTTTGCCGATGCTTTTCTTCCGTTTGGCGCTCACTGGCATTCTTGCCAGTATTTATACCTTCCTGGTGTTTATCGGGATTGGTTTCTGGGCTTCGTTTATCCTGCTGCCGTTCCTGTTTGTAATCTGCTCCCTTATCGCGTGGCGCAACGTGGATCTTTGGTATGAGCAGGGTGCGGTGTTCGAACAAGAGCTCAAGGAAATGGAACGCTCTCAGGGAGATTCGAACTTCTCGGCCGCCGACCGTGGAACGTCCTGATCTACAGCGTGTTGTCGGATGCGCATGCTAATTCAACTGAAGTTAGGTTATAGAAGTACTTATTATATTTTTAGCGGCAAAAGTAAAATAAGCTGCTCGCAATCACAGCGTATGCAGGTATGCAATCACTTCCTCTAACTCCTGCTGGTCCAGTTGGCCGCCGAAGGGGGGCATCATGCCTCGCCCGCGAACAATGCTTTGCATTACGTGCTCATCAGTCGTGGTCAGGCCGCTGGGCAGGTAGGGCTTTTGATACAGCTTCTTCAGCCCTGGTCCCTTGTTCCCGCTGGAGGAATACGCGGGATGGCAGGTAACGCAGTAAATGTTGAAGATCTTGCGGCCGCGGGATTGCTCTGCATTCAGTCCCAGTTCAGCATCGGTCATCTTGGCAGGATCTTTGCCGCAGCCGGACAGCAGTCCGGCGACTGCCATCATCAGAAGAAGAATGGACGCTATTCGACTCAAGTGACTATTATGTCTGTAGCGTGGCGTTTTGAAAACCCCTGGAGTCAAGTACTGCCATTAAGTCCATGCCTGTAGAAATCAAGCGCGCTTATGACAAGCCTTCACTCACTGACGGCCAGCGTGTGCTGGTGGACCGCCTCTGGCCGCGTGGAATCAAGAAAGAGAATGCCCGCATCGATCATTGGCTGAAGGCGCTTGCCCCTTCAGACGGCCTGCGCAAGTGGTTCCATTCCAGCGCGAACTGGCTCATTTTCAAGAAGCGCTACTTCAAGGAGCTGAGTACGCCCGCAGCTTCAGCCGATCTGGAAACCCTGTATCAGCTGCTGTCCGACTACGATCATGTGACGCTGGTTTATGCATCAAAAGACTCTGAACGTAATAATGCTGTCGCCCTTAAAGAACTGTTAGACGGAATGAAGAAGCCGCCTTCCAGCAGCGGTCCGGCCAAAGCCATGGCGGTGCCGCGGCGGATGGCCAAGAGACGTTCAAGCTGATGATTCTGCGTCCGCTCGATCCCATCCCCACCGCCAGCACGGATCTTTTGCCGGCGTGGAGCGTGGTGGAGCAGTCGCAACGCCAGATCGTTGATGGATGCTGGATGGTGACCCAACCTTCTCATGCCGCTCTCTCCGGCGAGTTCGCCGCCAAGCTTACCGGCGTGAATCTGCCAAGTCTGGATGCTCCCGTGATTCGCGCAATCGCGCTGCATGATGCGGGCTGGGGCGTACCTGACGCTCAAGCCATCATGCAGAGCCGGTCCATCAGCCAGGGAGCGCCAAAGTCGTTTGTTGCCTGCGGTGTCGGCCAATTTATAGATGCGTGGGAAAAATCGATTGACGTGGCGGCCTCCGCCAGCGCAACCGGCGGCTACATTGTGAGCCGCCATTTTGAGCGGATCGCAAAAGTGAACTCCCCTAAACCTTCGCAGGGCGACCGCCAGACCATGGAAGGTTTTCTGCGGAACGAAGCTGCAAGGCAAGCGAAGCTGGCGGCCAACCAAGAGCGCACGCCGGAAGAATTGGAACAGCTCACCGACGTTTTGCAGTTCTGTGATCTGCTCTCGCTTTATGTCTGCTGTGGCGCCCGGCAAAACGTTGAGTTTCCGGAATACTTTGGCATAAAAGCGCGGCTCATGGTGGAAGCTGACAGTTACAGGCTTGACCCGATCCTGATTGAGCCGGGAACAGAATTCGCCGTGGCAGCGTTACGGCATCCGGCGACGAAGGAAGCTTCTGGAAAAGAAATCACGATCACTATCCAATAAATCCTCTTTGCCCACACTAAAACCTAACACCTGAAACACAGAGGAAAAGAGGAAACGGAGAGGTCTCAAAACATCGAAACACACAAATCGCACCAGGAATACTACAAGCCGCAACCCGCACTCTAAAAAAATCCTCGGCTCTGTTCCTTCGTGTTACAAATTTTTTGTTGGCGCTCTAGTGCTTATGCTCCATCCCGGCCATATCGCCATGGTCATGATGCTCATGCTCTGATCCCGGCTTGTCCTTGAGTTGGCGTTCAACCGACCAGATTTCGTCCGGCGTCTTCTCCCACAGATACATATGCACCATCCAGCCGAAAACGTGAGGCATGAACGTGCCGCCGGCGGCTTCGCAGGCTTCTTCGGTTGAGATGGATCCGTTTAGTCCGAATTTGGCGTCTTTGCGAAGCGCTTCAATCTCGCGGCCCTTGGGCGGCTTGCACATATTCACATGCTGGTGCCATTGCGTCATGCTGAGCGGGATTCGTTCGTCAAGCTGTTGCTCACTGAAGCGGACTGGCGCAGTGTACATGGCGCCGATCAATTTGTAATCGTCTCCTTGCTTTTCATACAGAAGCGACGTTGGTTTTGCGGGATCAAAGCGGAAAGCTTCACCAATAGCGTTTTCATAATTCGTGAAGTGATACATCTTCTGCGGGACGTTGGGCAGGAAGATCCTGAAGCCTTCAGCAAGCGCAACTTTGTAATCGCGATATTTCTCCAGCGCCGGACGCGCCTGCTCCACAACCTGCTGCGCCTTGGCTGCGTCGCCTGCATGGACCGGCCGCAGCTCGGTCATGTGCATGTGTGCGGCCATGTGCTGATGCTCTTCATGGTTGTGGCCGCGCCCCATGGCTTCAGTGGTGGCATTCAATTCGCCCTGGCCCGCAGGCGCTTGCCGCGCCCCACTGCGATCATGCTCCTGGGCAACAAGGAACCGCGCCGCAAGGCCAAGCATTGCCGAAATCAGGTATTTCTTCATCGCCAAAATCCCCCGTTGCAACAACCCCTAGCAACCCGAAACAAACGCAAAAGTTACCTTCGTGTAGCAGAAAACAACTTCAAGACCCTTGTGTAGACATAACGGCGGGTACCGGATTAGCGCAGGCTTAAGGAGTGTGTACGGGTTCTTCGTGCTCGAACAGCGGCTTCCATGATTCGTCGAGTGAGACCCACTGGTCAAACTCCTGCCAACTGGATTTCATCTCCGGAACGTGGAGCAGGCCGTGACCATCGGAGCAAACCAGCTCCGTTCCCCACCAGTCCAGCAGCAGGTAGCTAGGCGTCCCCACGGACGCTTCATTGCCGAGCCTGCGTAAGCAGAGACGGCAGCGGCGGCCCTGATCATGCAGCGACCAGGAGAGTGCCACCATCGCCGTGACAAGGAAAAGCCAGGTAGCGAATGGCCCTACCAGAGGATTAACAGATCCTGTAAGGATGATGGAGGCGCGTCCGGTAAATTCCAATGAACCGACAAAGCATAGCGCCAGCAGCAGCAGCGTCTTTAGTGAGAAGAATCCCCACCAGCGTAGCGTGTTCCGCCAGCTTAATTTGAGCTTGCGCGTCTTGGCCCCGCCCAGGCGGCTGCTACCCAGTGCGATCCCGCCGAACAACGACAGCACAGTGAAAAACAAATAAAGCTTTACGCCCTGGCGCGCGCGAGAGACAAATGATTCCAGCTGTGGCTGCGAATAGCCGCCAACCTGGGCAAACCGTCGAAATTCCTGTTGCGCTTCAGCGAGGGATACATGCGGGGCCATCCGCAGAACCGCGCCGGTGCGGTCAGCAAAATTGTTGGTGGTTGCGCCCCAGCGCGGCAGCAACCAGACAGATACTTCAGGAAAGATGAAAACAAAGTTTTCTGGAAGCACTCCGATGACGGTGCCAGGACGGCCATCGACGAAGATGGTTTTGCCCACGACGTTGTGATCTGAGTTGAATTGCGCTTCCCACAACCGATGCGTAATCACCACGCATCCTTCACAACTCGCTTCATCTGCCGGGGTAAAAAGCCTGCCAAGCGCAGCCTTGTTGCCCAATAGATCAAAAAAATTGGGCGAAACCCGAGCACTGAAATCGTTAATCCGATCATGCGCAAACTTGAGAGAGACCGGATGCCAGGAGTACGCGGCCACCATGTCCGCTGTCTTGCTGTTCTCAGCCCATTTTCCGGCTTCACGAAAGAGATTTGCCTCGTCGTATTTGACAAAAGTGCCGTGCATTGAGAGGTAAGCGAGGCGGTCAGACTGCGGGAACGGCAGCGGCTTGAATCCAGACCGGATGGTGGGAGCAAAGCCGGTGACTAATATAAGACCAAGGACCGCGAACAGGATTGCGCTCAGGCAAAAGCGCGCCGTGCGCGGCTCTTCATCAAAGGCGCGCGTGACTTTCTTGTGATCGAAGCGATGAAATGCCGCATCAGGGAATGCGCCCCAGCAATGCCGGGTCAGTTCCATTGTTGTATGCGAATTCAGCCGGCCGGACTCCGCCAGGAAATGCAGCCAATGCCATATCTCTCCAAACCACTCCTGGTACCACGCGGCGCGCTGCGTTTTAGGAACCAGCAGACTTGCGCTTCGCAGCAGGAACTTACATTGCCAGATCAGGAGCCGGATTTGAGGATTGGGTTTCACACATTTCCCCCTTTATCGGCGTGTTACCTTCTCTTCCGGAGCTAGCTTGGCCAGCAACGGATAGCGCTCCACCGCGCTGATGAGCGCATCTTTACCCTGACGCGTCAGCTTGTAATAGCGGCGCGGCGGACGGTCCTGGCGCAATGCGATCTTACTGTTTTCCCAGTCGCCACTCACCAGCGATTCATTTTCCAGGCGGCGCAATGCGGGGTAGATCGTCCCGCTGGGCAGGCCGGTGACATCCATAATGTCAAAACCATAAACATAGCCTGACCGGATAGTTTGCAGGATCAACGCCGATGTGTGAGAAATTCTTGCCGCAGTTTCCATGTTCCGAATGCAATCCTATGTAGTATTCTTTATATGTAGTATTTCGTATAGCACGCCTTACACTCTGATTTTACTGCAACCAGTTCAGCCCAGTGCAAGATTATTTGGAAGCTTTCGTGGGAACTCTTAAGCCGGAACCGGTGTCCTTCACTGGATTAATTGAATTACATTGATGGGCAATCCCAGCGAGGCGACACTAGTTCATGTGCAGCTTGTCGCGTCTGCGCCGGTCTGTGCGTGCGCAGTCAATGATTTCCGCGATCATATCAGCATAGGAGCGTCCGGATTTTTTTGCCGCCATGAAAAATTCTGAGTTGCTGGAGAGCCACGGATTGGGATTGGCTTCAATAACATAGACCTTTCCTTTGTCGGTGACCCGCATATCGATTCGACCGTAATCGCGCAGCTTGAGAATCCGATACGTGGTGAGTGCCGTGGATGAAAGCAGTTCCTGCGTTTCTTCGTTCAGGTTTTCCACAGGCGCGGACTTGGTGAGTTTGTAAGCTTCGCTGTCTTTTTCCCACTTCACTTCGGTGCCGGCAACTTTGGGCATGCCCTCAGGCAGGCGCGACAGATCAAGCTCCACCAGCGGCAATACTTCCGGATTCTGGTTGCCAAGAATGCCGGCATAAATTTCGCGGCCTTCAATATATTCTTCAATCAGCGCGGGCGAGTTGAACTCCTCCTGGACGTAGTGAATGCGCTCCATCAACTCTTTCACGCTTCCCACCACTGAGCCCTGGTCGATGCCCAGAGATCCGTCTTCTGACTCCGGTTTGACGATCAAAGGAAAAGAAATTTCCTGCGAGTGGTCCAGCTTGCCCTGATAGCAGGTGGCAAAGTACGGAGTACGAATGTTGTAAAACTGAAATAGTTTTTTTGCCAGGCTCTTGTCCTGCGCCAGATAAAGCCCCTGCGGCCCAGCACCGGTGTATGGACGGCCCAACAAATCCAGGAACGCCGCCACATGCATCTCCATGGTGTCATCGCCGGCGTATGACTCTACAATGTTGAAGAACAGGTCAGTCTCCTGCTTGGCCAGCCCCAGCAGAGATTTATCTTCGCCGTCCAGCATCATGTAGCTAGGCTCATGACCCAGCTTTTCCAGAGCTTCAAAGATCTCTTCGCGGTCGTGCTTCTCTCTTTTCTTGCGCCGCTTTTTTCCGCGCTTCTTCTTTTCCGGCGCTGGAGCAACTTCTTCCTCGTCCCCCCAGCTCTCATAAAGCACCGTGATTTTCAATTTACTGTCCATATTGGTTCCCATACAGGTTTATCTAGCAGATCAATGTCTCAATCGATTGCCAGGCATTTATGTCTGAACAAATTTTCCCCGCGTCACATAATTCATGGCCAAGGCTGTGGCGTAAACCGTTAGTTCCGTCAGGCTCTCTCTTTCCTGCTTGACGTTGACGCGCAGATCCATTTCTGCCACGCGCGTTTCAATGGATTCCACCAGTTTCTTGATCAGTGGCCGCGGCACGCCGCTCCAGTAGGTGAGCTTATCTACCAGTGATTTGTGGTTTTCGCGCAGAAGTTCCACCGCGGGTCGAACGCCCTTTTTGCGCCGACGACCGGCGTTGAAAATATCCTGCAAATCGGTATCCAGCGGCAGATCTCCCGGCGACGGCTGCTCACTCAACACAGCTTCGTAAAAATCGCCAACCGTGGTGTCCATCTCTTCTACTGTAATGTCGGTACGTCCGCGCGGGCGCACGGGATCAAGGCTGCCAAGCTTTCTAAAGG
>JBARNL010000480.1:0-3377 GCA_049802955.1 Candidatus Angelobacter sp. | reverse complement strand
ATGGGGCCGGGATGCATGACGATGGCGTCACTTTTGGCCAGCTTCAATCGTTCCGGGGTGAGCTGGTATTGGGCGATGTAACTATGCACGTCAAGCTTAAGTCCGGCGAGACGTTCTTTTTGCACGCGCAGCATCATGATCACGTCGGCTTTGCGGGCAGCCTCGTCAATATGGCGGCTAACTTTCACGCCAGGAGCAAGTGAAGCTGCATAGTCGGGCAGTAATTCCGGCGGGCCGCAGAGAACAATCTGCGCGCCAAATTTTGAAAGCAGGTGAACGTTGGACCGCACCACCCGGCTGTGCTGGATATCGCCCACCATGGTGATGCGCAGGCCTTTCAAAGAGCGCTTGTGGCGCAGAATGGTGTAGGCGTCCAGCAGGGCCTGTGAGGGATGCTCGTGCATGCCGTCGCCTGCGTTGATGATAGGAACTTTAAGGTTGCGCGCGAGCACGTGCGGCGCGCCGGAAGAGGGATGGCGCACGACAATGCAATCCGAGCCGAGAGCCTGAAGAGTTTTTCCGGTATCCACCAGGGACTCGCCTTTTTCGATGCTGGAGGAAATAGCATTGATCACCGAAGTGTGCGTGCCAAGAAGTTTGGCGGCGAACTCAAATGAAACACGGGTGCGCGTGGAGGGTTCGTAGAAAAGAAGGGCAATGCGTTTTCCGCGGAGCAGAGGCCGGGGCTTGCCGGAGTGCATGCGCCGCGCCAGCTTGAGAAAAAAAGTGATTTCGTCCGCCGAGAGGTGCTCGAGTTCGAGTAACGAGCGTGTGCGCGGCATGCTTAAAAAATACGTTCCACCAGCAGGACCTGCTCTTCCTGATCAATTTCGTTCAGCTTGACTTCAATAATTTCAGAATCACTGGTCTGCACGGTGCGGCCGACGAAAGCGGCTTCAATGGGCAATTCGCGGTGTCCGCGATCAATGAGAACACAGAGTTGCACGCGGCGAGGACGCCCATGGTCAAAAAGCGCGTCCATGGCGGCCCGGACTGTTCGTCCGGTATAAAGCACGTCATCCAGCAGGATCACATTTTTATCCACAATGTCTGTTCCCAGCGGCGTGGTTTTTTGGATCACCGGGCTGATGCCGACGGTGGAAAGATCATCGCGGTAGAGCGTGATATCCAGGGTGCCTACGGGCACTGGCGTTTTTTCAATCTGCTGAATCAAGGCGGCCAGGCGAGCGGCCAGGGGAACGCCGCGGCGCTTGATGCCAACGAGCACCAGGTTTTCCACGCCGTTGTTTTTTTCCACGATCTGGTGGGCCAGACGAACGAGCGTCCGCTCAATTTCAGAGCCGGACATCAGACGCCCTTTCACGTGCAGGTTGGGAAGCCGAGTGGAAGCAAGATCCATGTCACCGCATGATATCCGAAGGGGACGCGATGCGCCAAGCGACCCGCTTAAGGCCGTTTTCGGTTTTGTCGCCATGCAATTGCCGCGGCCCCGCTGCCCGTGCCCAGGGCGAGGCAGATGAGCAGGATCGTAACCAAGGCGATGGCCGTGAACGTGATCAATCCATCGGGAGTCGAAAACCATTGCAACATTTGTTGGGCCTGGGGATCGGGATTTTGGGCAGAAATCTGCTGGATCTGAGCGATCATGATGTCGCGATACTGGGCGTGCCGGAACGAAATGGTGACCAGGAAGAAAGCCAGGAAGAAGGCAAAGCTCAGCAGACCCATCATCGCGCCCATGCGGGCGCCTTGTCGGCTGCCGATGGCAACAGGACGGTGGCGGCTATAACGCGAAATGGCCCAGACCAGGTTGGCGGGAAGAAGCACAAACAAGGCCAGCGGGTGCAGCGCCATGGTCAAAACGTCAGTGAGGGCGGCAAGCGGAATAGCGACTCGAACGAAGTATTTCCAATCGATTCCTGACGCAGCCGGAAGTTCAGCAGGCAATGGCGAAGCCGGCAAAGGGGGTGCAGGAATACTCGAGTCAAATGCAGATGTCTGCTCTTGAGACGGTTCAATAGCTCGCGAAACCCTGATCTGCGGCGCACCGCAAGCCGGACAAAACGCGAGTTGCCCTTCAATCGGATGCCCGCAGCGGTGGCAATCGCTCTGCATACATTTCACGTTACAAGAGCTTTTCTGGCTTGGCAAACCGGGCAACGGTGAATCAGATGGTCTGAAAAAAACTGTAATTTTTTTCTTGATCGGGACGAGATGCGGATAATCATTCACGCTCTGCGCGCGAAAGCGCCGCTTTGAGCGGAAAAGCACAAAAATAATCCAGGTAATATATCAAGACAAAAAAAGTCCGACTCTACTTTAACAAAGCACCCAAAAATTTAAACATTCTGCAACGCTGAAGAAAACGTGTCTTCCGGGAGAAGGAAAAGACCGTGAAAAAGACACGTGTTCGCGCTACGGGGCTCAACTTTCTACTGGCCGAATGCCCGAGTTGCTTTCCTGGGCGCCGGCGTTGACATATTTGGGCCAAGTTGGGTATCCTTAAACCTTCACTGCTCTGCAGTTGGCCCGCCTTGTGTCTTCCCCGTCAGGAAGTAAGTGGCGTCATCGAGCGGTCTTTCTTAGTGCTTTTATTCTCAGGAGTTTGGAAATGGTAACCCGTTTTCCAGGCGGGCAGGACATTGCGCGCAAATGGTTTGTGGTGGATGCCTCAGGGCAGACGCTGGGTCGCTTGGCCTCGCGTGTGGCCAGCATTCTGGCCGGTAAAGAGTCCGCTCTTTACACACCGTTTATTGATGCCGGCGATCATGTGATCGTAATCAACGCGGGCAAGATCCGCGTGACCGGCATGAAGACTGAACAGAAGATGTACCGGCATTACACCGGCTTTCCCGGCGGATTGCGCGAAGAGCAGTTCCGCAAGCTGTTTGACCGCAGGCCGGACCGCGTGGTTCAGGAAGCGATCCTGGGCATGCTGCCCAAGAACAAGCTGGGCAAGGCCATGGGCAAGAAGCTGAAAGTTTATGCAGGCGACAAGCACGATCACCAGGCGCAGAAGCCACAGGCTCTGGAGCTGGCGGGTCGGAAGCAGGCTTAAGCACAGGCAAGAGTGCCTGTGCCACACAGGCATGAGTTTTGAGCGCGGCCGAGAGCGGCTGTGCGGTCCACAAAGTTTTGCTTTACGAGATTAGGTTGACAAGATTATTTGGAGCGATTGAGAAAAGATGGCTGAACAAGTTCAGTATTACGGTACCGGACGGCGCAAGTCGAGCGTGGCCCGGGTTTTCCTGCGTCCCGGCGACGGCAAGTTTGTGGTCAACGGGCGCGAGTTTGATCAATATTTCCTGACCGGCGCGCAACGGGTTGAAGTGAAACAGCCGCTCGTTACCAGCGAGACCAGCTCCACCTTCAACATCACCGCTACCGTGGCCGGCGGCGGAATCAACGGCCAAGCC
>JBARNL010000479.1:0-4905 GCA_049802955.1 Candidatus Angelobacter sp. | reverse complement strand
CGTCCGGACGCACGAACTGCATGGTGTCATAGATGGCCATGCCCGCCGTAATCGATCCGCCGGGGGAGTTGATGTAAAGCTGGATGTCCTTTTCCGGATCTTCAGCCTCAAGAAACAGCAGCTGCGCGATCACCAGGTTGGCGATTGTGTCGTCAATCGGCGTGCCGATAAAAATAATGTTGTCGCGCAGAAGCCGCGAGTAAATGTCATAAGCGCGTTCTCCGCGGCTGGTCTGCTCTACTACCATCGGTACAAGTGCCATAAAATCGCTTTATCCTTCCGTCTGCAAAGCCGGTCATGCCCGGCGAGAAAAATTGAATTGCTAATTTGAGTTCGAATACAGCAAGTTTAACGCTTTTTCGCTCCGCATGCGGTCGCGTAAACGTTCCACGGCATTATCTTCCGTGAGACGCTTTCTTACTTCCTCAACCGGCTGCTGCATCTGCGCCGCCATGGCCTCAATTTCATGATTAAGCTCTTCATCGCTCACCTGGATATTTTCCTTAATGGCGATCTTGGCCAGCAGCACGCTCGATTTCACTTCTTTCACCGCAAATTCTTCCTGTCCGGCGCGCAGCCGCCCAAAGTCCATCCGACGCATATCTTCTGTCTTCATGCCCTGCGCCGCCAGCGCCCGCAGCCCGCGCTCCAGACGCAGATCAATCTGGTGCTCCACCATTGAGCGAGGCACGGGAAAATCATGCTTGGCCAAAAGCTCTTCAATCAGTTTGTCTTTGGCTTCATGCTCGGTCTTGTGCTTCAGCTCGGCTTCCATGTTTTCACGGAAGCGCTGCTTCAGGTCGCCCAGGTTCTGGAAGTCGGGACTAAGCTCCTTGGCGAATTCATCATTCAGCTCCGGCAGCGTCTTCTTTTTGATGGCGTTGACCTTCACTTTGTAATCAAACACCATGCCGGCCAGCCGCTTGTCATAAAAATCTTCAGGATAAGACACTTCAAAGCTGCGCTCTTCGCCCGATTTTGCGCCGGCCAGGTTCTTGGTAAATTCCGGAATGGTATTTGCCCCGCCAATCTCCACCAGCACTTCTTCCATCTGCACCGGCTGTGCGGCGGCGGCATCTTTCTGATCTGGGCTTTCGTCGGCTTTTGCTTCAGCGACTTTTTCTTCAGTAACTTTTTCTTCGCGGTCAGCTGGCTTTGCTTCAGTGCCTTCGGCTTCAGGTTCGTCGTCGGCAAGGTTCTTGGGACGTGCCTCGAATGACACTTGAACGAACTCGCCGTTTTCCGCGCCGCGCTCTTCGTCCACGGGATCAAAGCTTGCCTGCTTTTCCTGCAACAGCTTTATCTCGTGATCAATCTGCTCGTCGGTGATCGTCACGTCCGGCTTCTCGACTTTAATGGCTTTGTAGTCGCCCAGATCAAATTCCGGCAGCACCTCAAATGCGGCCTTGAACTTGATAGGCTCGCCCGGCGTAAATTCCAGCCCATATATATGGGGTTGAGAGACAGGCCGGAATCCGCCCTTAACCACGGCTTCACGGAAATATTGCGGCACCAGTTGCTCCACCACGTCACTGGTGATCTCGCTGGAAAAGCGGTTGCGCACCATGCTGGCCGGAACCTTGCCTTTGCGGAAGCCCGGGATGCGGGCCTGCTTGGAATACTGCTGCACCAGCGTTTCCTGGTGTTTGGCCACCACGGCGGCGGGGATTTCTACCTCGATCTCGCGCTTGCAGTCCGGGTCCATGGGCGGAGGCCCCGCAGGATGGGTGTGGCCAGGCTCGCCATGATTGTGCTCATTGTGGGCATGATCGTGCTGGCTTTCAAGTGCCTGTGCCTCAATGGTTTGGCCCTCTTCCATCTGCGGCTGCTGCTCAGAGGAAGGGTTTTCAGGATTATCAAGTGCGTTGCGTTCTGCTGCGTTATCCAAGTGATTTCCTTATCCGGCGCCGCCCGCCGCTAGCGATGAAAAAGACGCGTAAAATTGGGGATTTCCGGCACGTACCCCGAACAATCAGTTTAAGAGACGTTGCGATAGGGGTCAAATGGACAAGAACCCTTATGGCAGAGGCCGTTTCTGCCGCTTGTGTTTCTCAAGTTACGGCGTTCGCTGTCGACCAGCGGGGTCGTTTACCGCTCTCTCTCAATTTCGGCGCGGCTGCAATCCAGGTTCTTCGCTCCAAACCGCTTTCCAGCTGCCTGTCGTCTTTAGGACAGATATTTTATCCACTTCAGTGAGACCATTCTTGTGTCAAGCGGTTCTGGGTGCTCCTGCTTCGGACCTGCCTGTTCAAAATTCTTTTGTCGCTGTCCGCAACAATCACGGAACGACGATTCGCGCACTGTTTGGGTTGATGGGCCGAAGCACGTTGGCTGATTCATCTGGCCAGACGTTGGAAGGAAGGCTGAATGATAATAGGTCGCCATGTCTTTGTGTGGATAGCCACTTTGAGCACGCTTGGATTTATTTGTAGCGAGCGTGCCAATGCAGTTCCTAGTTTTTCAAGGCAAACCGGCCTCGGCTGCAATGTTTGCCACAGTAATCCACCGGAACTTACGGCCTTCGGACGCCTCTTCAAACTGAATGGCTACACCATGACTGATTTGAAGCCCGATTCAACCATCGGTGACCACAAAGACCTCAAGATCAATAAATACATTCCCTTTTCAGCAATGTTTCTTGTGGACGATACGTTCACCCAGAAGGACCAGCCTGCCGCCCAGAATGGCAACGTGGAATTCCCGCAGGCATTCAGTATTTTTCTCGGGGGGATGTTAGCGCCCCATTTTGGCGGGTTGGTCCAGGCCACTTACTCGCACCAGAGCGACCATTTCGGCCTGGACAATACCGATTTCAGATATGCCAATCATGCAAAAATGGGGAAGAAAGACCTGCTCTACGGCGTTACGCTCAACAACAATCCAACGGTTGAAGACGTGTGGAACAGTACGCCCGCATGGGGTTTTCCATGGATATCCGCCGATTCCGCTCCCAAACCTGCTGCTGCGCCAATCATTGCTGGCGGACTGGCGCAGGACGTAGCTGGAGTTGGCGCTTACGCCCTCTGGAACAATCATCTTTATGGCAACTTGAGTCTTTACCGATCGGAACATGCAGGGGGATCACAACCCAACGTGGGAGTCGGTTTCGGAAACAACATCAGCGTGGTGGCGCCCTACTGGCGTTTCGCTTGGCAGCAAACCTGGGGACTCAATTATCTCGAAGTCGGAACATACGGAATCTACGTTAACTCTACTCCCAACGCAATTGACGGCCTCAGCGACAGATTTTTTGATCCCGCTCTTGACCTGCAATACGAACGGCCGTTTGGCAAAAACTTATTAACAGTCCACAGCACCTACATCCATGAACATTCCGATCTCGATGCCACGTTTACCGGCGGCGGAGCGACTTTCGCAGCGCATCATCTTAATACCTTCAAAGTTGACGGAACCTATCATTGGCATGGGCGCTACACCGGAACACTCGGCGGATTTAATACCTCGGGTGATGCCGATCCCCTGCTTTTTGCTCAAGGAGACCTCAACGGCAGCGCCAATGGAAGTCCGAACAGCAGAGGGTACACGGCGCAGTTCGCGTTCTGGCCTATGCAGAACATTGACGTCTCGATAGGTTACACCGGCTACACCAAGTTTAATGGCGGAACTACAAACTACGACGGTGCGGGGCGTAACGCTTCCAACAACAACACTACTTACATCGCGCTGTGGCTGAACTTCTGATGCAAGCACAGGCCGCAAGAGGATAAAAACGTGGAACAAGAAAATCAATCGCAGATTCAGCCCTCTTCCGGCACACAGACGCGCCGCTCTTTTCTTGGCGTATTGCTGGGCCTGGGATCAACTGGAGTAGGCCTGCTGCTGGGCGTCCCAGTACTGCGCTTCGTTTTTTACCCCATCACCGCCAAGACGAGAGATTCCGACTGGGCAGAGGTCGGCTCGGTATCAGATTTCGCGAACCTGAAAACCCCCATGCGGCGCACGCTCGATCTTGTTCAGCGCGATGGCTGGCGAAAGATCGTGAATACACAAATCGTTTACATCGACAATAAGCCAGATGGGAATCTGACCGCCCTGTCATCCATTTGCCCGCACCTCGGCTGTGCCGCCTCATGGAAAGACTCTGAAGCAAAATTCATGTGCCCGTGCCATGGAGGCGTGTTTACGCGGAATGGTGCCTGTGTCGCCGGCCCGCCGCCGCGCAGCATGGATGCACTCGAAACCAAAGTTGTGGATGGAAAATTGATGGTCCGATATCAGTACTTCCGTCCTAACACTCCCAACCGCCAGGTTACAAGCTAACTGACTATAGGAAATCTCCCGTGCCCAAAGACAAACCGCAAAATGAAGTTACCCAGGCGCGCCCTCAAGGCCGCTTATGGAAGTGGTTCGACCGCCACACAGGAGTGAACGAAATCCTGCACAAATCTCTCGATGAGCCAATCCCGGGTGGCGCTCGTTTTGCTTATGTCTTTGGATCGGGGCTCCTGTTCCTCTTCATTTCTCAGATCATTACTGGCATTTGCCTCACGCTTTACTACGTTCCTTCCGCTGAAAGCGCTCACGTGAGTGTCGCCTACATGGTGAAAGAGGTTTCGGCGGGATCATTTCTGCGCAGCCTGCATGCTTACGGCGCCAGCGCCATGATTGTGGTACTGATTCTGCATTTCCTACAGACTTTCCTTTACGGCTCTTATAAAGGCAAGCGAGAACTGCTTTGGATTTCCGGTGGGTTCCTCTCTCTCTTGATATTAGGGATGGCCTTCACTGGATACCTGCTACCCTGGGACCAGAAAGCTTACTTCGCCACATCGGTCGGCACCAACATCGCCGGGCAGGTTCCTTGGATCGGCGAAAGTATTCGACGGTTGTTGCGTGGCGGCTCGGCGATGGGGACGCTCACCATCTCTCGCTTCTACGTTCTCC
>JBARNL010000478.1:0-2379 GCA_049802955.1 Candidatus Angelobacter sp. | reverse complement strand
ATGCTTATCGATATCGCCCACCTTATCGATCACAAAAAAGTGGAGAAATACCAAAACCGCTACCAGAGGGCCACCCGGCATCTGCCCGGGATTGAAGTAGTGATGAGCGGCCCGTGGCCGCCGTACCACTTCATCACAGGAAAACGCTCATCCTAAGCAAGGGCTCCAGCCAATCTTAAGTTAAAACATCAAAGGGTTGAAAGCTGCGGCTTTCAGCCCTTTTTGTCAAAAACCACCCGTAAAAGCCCCAGTTAGGCATCCAAATACCTGAAAATGGAATCGGAGTACAATATCTGAGGGGCTATCGCCCCCGGTGGGCATTTCCGTTCCAGTTCTTAGCCCGGTTTGACTTTCCATCAGAAGGCGGCTTTTTTGCCGCTGGGAGCCTGAATGAACCCCAAAACCCGTGTGCTGATCGTGGACGACGACATTGCAATGGCTAAGTACCTGGCGGCGCATCTGTCACGCAGGAATTTTGAAGTTACGGTCGCCTCCAGCGAACAGGAAGCTCTGCGGATCTTCCGCTCCTTTGATCCAGTCCTGGTTCTGGTGGAAACCTCAATGGACGGCGAAGCCGGCAATGAGACGTTGCAGCGCCTGAAGCAGATCAAGCCCACGGTTTCCATCATGGTGCTTTCTTCCATCAAGGACCCGGAATTGATCTTCAAGGCGTCAAAGCTTGGCGCTGACGACTACATCACCAAACCGGTAGATCCCAAAGAACTCGACGAGCGCATCGGCAAGGTCCTGGACAACCAGCGCCTTTTTACTGAAGTCACGCAATTGCGCGAGCAGGTGCGCCGCCAAAGCGATTTCACCATGCTTTTTGGCACTAGCCCAAAAATGATGGAAGTAAAGATGACCATTGAGCAGGTGGCGGACACCACGGCCACGGTGCTCATCCGCGGCGAAAGCGGCACCGGTAAAGAAGTGGTGGCGCGCATGGTGTACTCGGAATCGTCGCGCTGCGAAAAGCCGTTTGTGAAAGTGAACTGCGCCGCCATTCCCCATGAGTTGCTGGAAAGCGAGCTCTTCGGCTATGAAGCCGGCGCATTCACCGGCGCAAACCGGCAGAAGCTGGGCAAGTTTGAGCAAGCGAATGGCGGCACTATTTTTCTGGACGAAATAAGCGAGATGCATCCTGCGCTCCAGGCCAAGCTGCTGCACGTTTTGCAGGACCATGAGTTTTCCCGCCTCGGCGGCAAGCGTGATGTTCAGGTAGATGTGCGAGTTCTGGCAGCGACCAACAAGCCGCTGGAGCGCGCCGTGGAAGAAGGCGTGTTTCGCGAAGACCTTTTCTATCGCCTGAACGTTGTCACCATCCATATTCCGCCGTTGCGCGAACGCCGCGAAGAAATCCCGGTATTCCTGAAATATTTCCTGGAAAAATACAGCGAGCACTATGGCAAGAAGCTATCCATGTTCAGCGAGTTTGCCGTGAACCGGATGATGGAATATGCCTGGCCGGGAAACATCCGCGAGTTGGAAAACATGGTGAAGCGCTACGTGATTGTGGGGAATGAAGCCCAGATTATTCGTGAATTGGCTACCCACAAACCAATCGTTACCTCCTTTGGCGGGATGGCAACGCAGGCCGTCGCCGCAGCTGAAGCAGTACCAGCGATGCAATCAAATAATGGCATCGAAATTGAAATGCCGTCATTGCTGGAGATTGGCCGGCGTGCGGCAATGCAGGCAGAGCGCGAAGCCATCGAGCGGGTACTGGCTCAAACCCGCTGGAACCGTCGTCAGGCAGCTAAGATCCTCAAGATCAGCTATAAGGCACTCCTCAATAAGCTTAAAGCAATGGAGGAGCAAACCAAGACCCAGCTTAAGCATGAAGAGGTCTAATGTTGGTACTCTGGTACCACATTGGATAACTCCAATGTCCGCAGGCCGGGAACGCCAAAGTCTGCCATTCCTTTCTCGTCTCTCACGTAAAACTCACAAAATAAAGAATTTAATTTTTGTCCAGGATTCCATATCTCCTGGATAGAATCTTTGGTTTCCGAGTTGCTTATATCACAAGCAAATAAAGAGGCACGTAAAACTAAAATGATTTCAACCCTCTTCCAATTGAGACTTCTTCAATCCGTGTGTCTTGGCGTTAGCCGGGACTGCATCGTGCATCGCCTTTCCTGAGAGATTTCCCTTCCTCCTTCGCCTCTTTGCAAAAAGCGGCCTGCGAACAGGCCGCTTTTTTTTAATTTCGCGGCAACATTATTGGCTTCTATCTGTGACAGCTTGGGCTTTTCATGCATCTAATCGTCCTGCCCGTTATATTGACGGTGATTAATCATGGCGACTAAGATAAATCGTTTACCAAAAGACATGGATAAGAAGAAGCTGGAAGGCTTTAAAAAACGTCTGGAAGAGCGC
>JBARNL010000477.1:0-2011 GCA_049802955.1 Candidatus Angelobacter sp. | reverse complement strand
GTGATCGGCTTTGTTCTGCTGCGATCCATCTTCTTGAGTTCACTGGAAAATCCTGAACCACGTTACATGCTGGAATGCTTTCCTGTAGTGCTGGCGCTGGCGGGAGGGGCATATGCAGCTGGAGTTCCACTTGAAAGCAGTAAAAGAATCAACAAGTTAAGTGAGATTGGAAGACTTTTCCGTTTTAGGCAATGAAACACCCTTCAAACTCATCGCGCCGTTCTTACGTGTCTTTTTAAGGCGTAAGCTGGATTGCTATTTCAAACGTCGCTTCTATGCTCATGACGGTATGTTTTCATGGGCGAAATCGGTTGTCGGCGCAGCGCTTTTACTAAGCCTGCTATTGGCCTCTCGATCCTTTGCGGGGGATGCTGGCGCTGATCGTGGCGATATCCGTCCGCCAGCGCCCGTGCGGCAGCTTTCACCAACCTATAAAATTCAGGCTGGCATTGACGGTGAGATTTATCCGGTCTTCGCCAATTACGCATCTTTGCAGCGCCAGGGCGACCGGACGTTTGGCGTGGTTTCCGTGACGCTTTCCAACACGCTGAGAGAGCCCATTTCCCGCCGGGTAAGCGTCAGGATCCCGGGCTGGAGCGATGAGGAAATTCAGACCATCCAAATTGCTCCCGGAGTGACACAAACCGCGGTTTTTGCGCCCGCGTTTTTGCCTCGCCTATATCAAAACCACGAAATCATAGCTGCTACGGCCCAGGTCACAATTACCGATCCGGCTTCCAACAGCTCCTATGAAACTACCGTTCCCGTGAGGCTCCGGTCAGCGGAAGACATGTTCTGGGGCAACGGCTTTAAATACGCGCCGTTCATCGCCTCATGGGTCACTCCGCATGACCGCATTGTGGAAAGCGCGCTGGCTCGCGCCAAGGGTTACACGGTGGACCATCGTTTGCCGGGATATGAAGACTGGAAGACTTCTGCCCAGCAGGAGCAGGAAACATACCGCGAAGCCCGCGCCATTTTCAACGCATTGCAGCGAATGGGGCTTTCTTATGTAAAGAGCTCCGCCACGCTGGGTGACCACAAAGGAGTGAGCGAACGTGTTCGCATGCCGCGGATCAGCCTTTCCCAGAGCAGCGCGAATTGCATCGATGCGGCCGTGATGTACGCCTCGCTTTTTGAGAATCTGGGCATGGATCCCAGCATAGTAATCGTCCCTGGTCATGCTTATGCGGGAGTGCGGGTGGCCGAGGGCTCATCTAAATTTCTCCTTATAGACGTGGCACTTACCGGGCGAAGCACTTTTGAGGCTGCCGTAGCTTCAGCCCAAAGCGGCATGGCCAGCCACGCTCCTTCTGCGGTTACTCAGGTGATGGTGAAAAAAGCGCGTTCTTCCGGCATCTATCCCATGCCGTAATCTTGCAGCAACCCCGTACCTCGCTTTCATCATCCATTCCCTGCTATATGGCACTTTCGCGACGCGCAGAAACACTTGACATCCGCCCAAACAGGCTTAAAATACCCGCTATTCGAGAGCAGGCACCGGCAGAAACGCGCCTTGGTCCGAATATGAATTCAACCCAGAACCCATCTATCTCGAAGCGGCCTCCCGAACCAATACCTATGGCGAAACCCTGCAAGCATCCCCGCGTGCGCGTAGTCGCGCGCGAAGAAGACGCTGAATTTGTTGAATGCCAGGAGTGTGGCGACGTTTTTGAATCCAGTGAATTCAAAGACATGGCCATTGAAGAGAACATCAGGCCAGAAGAGGCCTGAGATTTTCCCCAAGCGCTGGCGGCTTGATGTCGGTCGTATTGGTACAGGCGATTTCCTGCCTTTTTCACGTTCGTGCTTTGTGCCCTTTCTAGTGTTTTTTAAAAGAACGGAAAGCCCAAAATGAAAGCTGTTTTGCGGACAACCTATGTCTATGCTTGCCCTCGTTATCGACGATTCAATGCTTATCCGGCATACTGTGTGCCGCTTTCTGGAAACTCGCGGATTCAAAGTTGAAACTGCCGCTAATGGAATTGCAGCCCTGGAACTTTTAGAGTTG
>JBARNL010000476.1:0-2915 GCA_049802955.1 Candidatus Angelobacter sp. | reverse complement strand
GTCCACCTCTGGCGCTGACTGGCATGTGCTGCACGGCCGCGCTGAGCTGCTGGGCAACGAAGATGGCTTGCACGTGGAAGTAGCAGTCGGCATGACGCAAACGATGAAAGACGCGCTGGGTTCGCTGGAGCCGGAACACGCGGAAAGTCTAGTGGTGAATTCGATTCGCAAGACGATCGACAATGGGCAGCTGGCGTTTGTGAAATCCGGCAAGCTTCAGCCGGTGCATGTTACAAGCCGCTTCTACAGCTTTAGAGAGAAGAAAATCCAGTTCCCCACGCAGCAAGAGCAGGACGTAAAAGAGATGCTGAAGCGCCGCATCTTTTGGCTAAGCGCGAAGACAGGCAGGGGTCAGCCGATAAGCGTAGCGCATCCGTATGATTGCCAGTACGTAAATTTCTCAAGGGAAAAAATGCTCGAAATGGCCAAGCAACTTGCCGGGGAAGGCTGGCTCAACGTGGAAAGCGAATTCGCCACGGCCACCCCCGCACTGCTGAAAGAAGAGTCGGCATTTATCGCGGCCATGCACAAGGGCGTTGAAGCAGGGATCGCGGCGAATAAGGTCAGCGCGTAAGAATGTCTTTTTATTCCGTCGACGGATTTTCTGAAGCGGAATTGTTCGGGCGCGGGTTCAGCTTGGCAGCAATCCGCGGCGCACTTCATCCCATGGAATTGTTTTCGCTTTGCCGGATTCGAGTTCATCAATCCGGCGAGCTATTTCTTGGTCCCAGGCGAATTGGGTACTGTCTTCATTAGCCACCATTGAATTCTAGGGCAGTTTAGCCATTGCCTCAAATCCAAATGCGAGGAATTTCGTATCTCCACTCTTATTCAAGTCGAGCACCTGAACGTCAGCTTTGCCACGCAAACAGGCGAAGTGGCCGCGGTGCGTGACGTGAGTTTCTCCATCCCTGAATCAGGAACTCTGGGGTTGGTGGGAGAATCAGGCTCAGGCAAATCTGCGACTTCGCTGGCAATTATGCGTCTGTTGCCGCCGCAGGCGCGCACCACAGGCAAGATAACTTTTGCCGGCGCAGACCTGCTGGAGCTCCCTGCCAACGAAATGCGGCGCGTGCGCGGTGCACGTATCAGCATGATCTTTCAGGAGCCTATGACGGCTCTAAATCCGGTGATGCGCGTGGGCGACCAGGTTGCAGAGGCGGTCCTGGCGCACCATCGCATGAGCAAAGCTGAGGCATGGACGCGCACTGTAGACTCGCTTCGCGAGGTCGCAATTCCGGAACCTGACAAGCGCGCACGCGATTATCCTCATCAGCTTTCCGGCGGACAACGCCAGCGGGTAATGATTGCCATGGCGCTGGTCAACAACCCGCAACTGCTGATCGCCGACGAGCCCACTACGGCGCTCGACGTTACTATTCAAGCGCAGATACTGGAACTGCTGGCCGCATTGCGAGAGAAGCACCGGCTAGCTGTGCTCTTTATCTCCCATGATTTGGGTGTGGTTTCACGCGTGGCGGAACAAGTGGCCGTGATGTATGCGGGCGAGATCGTGGAGATGGGTCCGGTCGACGAGATTTTTTCATCGGCACGGCACTCCTACACGCGCGGACTGATCAGCGCCATTCCGACGTTGAAGACTGATCGCGCGCGGCCGCTGGCAATGGTGGAAAAAGATGCGCGTCCAGCCAGCGCTGTGCCTTTGCTGGAAATTGCGCCGGGCCATTGGGCGCGTGTGGCGCCGTAAGACCGATTGTCGCCACTAATTATTGATACACTCAGTTGTCACTTTCTCATTAAGGACTTCAAAGCATCTTGCGCGTACTGATTCTGTCTGACATCCATGCCAACCTTGAAGCGCTGGAGGCTTGCCTGGAGGCCGCTCCTGAATACGACCAGGTTTATAACCTGGGCGATATTGTTGGGTACGGCGCAAATCCGAATGAGGTGATTACGCGGTCGCGTGAGCTGGGATCGATTTTCGTCCGCGGAAACCATGACAAGGCTTGTTCCGGCGTAAGCGACATGAGCGATTTCAATCCTATCGCGGGTCTGGCGGCGCTGTGGACGAGGGACAAACTTACACAAGATCACCTTGAGTTTCTGCGCGAACTGCCACACGGCCCAATCTCGCCGATGGAAAATGTGCAGCTAGTGCATGGGTCGCCGCGCGGTGAAGACGAATACGTCCTAATGGCGAGTGATGCTTATGAGATCCTGCAGGAGGCGGCGATGCCGCTAACATTTTTTGGCCACACGCACGTCCAGCGCTGCCTTCTGCTGGAAGAGAACGGCCAGGGCAAATCATTTGCTCCGGATTACAAATCAAACAAAGGTAAACAGACAGCTAAGCTGGAAATTAAACCGAAGACGACCTATATGGTGAATCCAGGATCAATTGGCCAGCCGCGCGATGGCGATCCGCGGGCCGCGTTCTTGCTGTATGACACGGACGACGCCGTGATTACGTTTTGCCGTGTTCCGTACGATATTCAACGCGCACAGGAAAAAATCTTTGCCGCAGGATTGCCGGAGCGGCTTGCCATTCGTCTGGAGGAAGGCCATTGACGCAGAAGTCATTATTTGAAAACCCATTTGACAAACCGGAGTTTGATAAACCAGCACTCGGAAAGCCGGAGCAAAAGCCTCGGCGCGCCGCGGAGACCATCAAAGCCAATATTGATGGAGGTGCGCGCGGCAATCCCGGCCCTGCGGCTTATGGTGTGATCGTGCGCGATGCTAAAGGCGAAATCATCGCCGAGCTGTCAGATTATCTGGGCATACAGACAAACAATTACGCGGAATATTCCGGGTTGCTGGCCGCGCTTGATTTTGCTGTGCGGGAAAAGCATTCGTCATTGAAAGTGCTGAGCGACTCTGAGTTGCTGGTCAGGCAGATGCAGGGCCGCTACAAGGTGAAGAGTCCCGGGCTGATCGATCTTTATGATCGGGCG
>JBARNL010000475.1:0-3826 GCA_049802955.1 Candidatus Angelobacter sp. | reverse complement strand
GTAAGAGACGGAGCGGCCCAGCAGGACGCAGTGCGGAAAGTCCGGCAAAAAGTGGAAGAACTGGGCGGCAAGAACATAGAATTGATGGAATCTCCCATTCTGGGCATGGAAGGCAATCGGGAATTTCTGTTGCATACAGAATTCTGATGAACAAAGCGTTCTGATGAAGAAAGCGTCCATTATCTCCAAGCAGGGCAAGCCGGAGCTGGGCAAAGTTGTTGTCCAGGTCGCAGATTGGCTGCGCGCCCACGGCTATGCGATCACCGCGGATACTGCTACACGCGAATTCTGTACTGACTGCGAATCGGCAGAGCGCGAAGACCTGGCGCGTGTTGCCCCCGATTTTGTCGTCGTTCTGGGTGGCGACGGCACGTTGCTCTCGACCGCGCGTTGTGTCGCGCAAGCGGACATCCCAATCTTGGGCGTTAATCTGGGGTCGCTCGGATTCCTCACCGAGATAAGGCAAGAAGAGATTGAGCAGGCGCTGGAAGAAGTGGACGCGGGCCGCTCATATGAATTGAGCCTGCGTCCTATGCTGCACTGCCAGGTACTGCGGGATGGCAAATGCGTGGCCAGGCACGACGCGCTCAATGAAGTTGTGATGAACCAGAGCGCCGTGGCCCGCATAACGGATTTTGAGGTCCGCGTGAATGGCAACTTCGTGGCAAATTACAAAGCCGACGGGTTAATCATCTCTACGCCCACAGGATCAACGGCTTATTCGCTTGCTGCCGGCGGGCCCATTCTTTCACCGGAGGTACTGGCATTCGTAATTACTCCAGTGGCCTCTCATGCGCTAACGCACCGGCCTCTTGTAGTAAAGGATACTGCCATCATTGAAGCCAGGATTCTCGTAACTCGAGAGCAGGCTTTCCTCACTGTGGATGGACAGGTGGGAACCGCCTTGGTGGATGATGACGTAGTGGTCTGCAAAAAGTCAGAATTTAAGGTAAAGCTCTTTAAGTTTGCCGGACGCTCTTTTTTTGATGTGCTGCGAACTAAGTTGAAGTGGGGAGAAAGATAGCAGTATGAGGCGGGCTTTGATGATGATCGTGCGTCGACTGACGATGGCGTTGCTTGCCTCTGCGTTTGTAAGCGTTGCGCACGCGCAGACCAAACCTTCCGCGGACCTGATCGTTACTAACGCAAAGATATGGACTGTCGATAAAACGCGGCCACACGCTGAAGCGCTTGCCGTGTTGGGTGAGCGTATTGTCGCCGTCGGCAGTGCTGCCGAAGTGGACACCTGGCACGGACCGCAGACCAAAGTGCTGGATGCGCAAGGCAAGCTGCTGCTTCCCGGCTTTAATGATGCGCATGTGCATTTTGTGGATGGCGGAGATCATCTTTCGGATGTGCAGTTGAAAGACGCGGCATCACCGGAAGAATTTGCGCGCAAAATTGCCGAGCGCGTAAAGACCACGGCAAAAGGCGAGTGGATTATCGGCGGAGACTGGGACGAACAGAAATGGACGCCGCCCAATCTTCCCACCAAAGAGCTGATTGATCCAGCGACTCCAGATACGCCGGTGTGGGTGAATCGGTATGACGGGCATGAGTCGCTGGCGAATTCGGTCACGTTGCGTCTGGCCGGCATCACTTCAAAGACCGCCGATCCCGCCGGAGGACAAATTGTCCGCGATGCGCAGGGCAATCCTACCGGAGTGTTAAGAGATTCAGCGCAGGAGCTAGTAAATAAAGTCATGCCGCCGATGACGACGGCCCACAGGATGCGGGCAATTCATCAGGCGCTTGACCATGCGGCCTCGCTCGGCGTGACCAGCGTGCAGGACATGAACCCGTCTTATGACGACATGAAGGCCTATGCCGAGTTGCAAGAGCAGGGCGCACTCACCGTGCGCATCTATGCCGCTCCAATGGAAACCGGCTGGAAAGACCAGGCCAAGTTGGGAATCCGGCGGGCCTTTGGCACCCCGTTCCTTCGCATGGGCGCTGTGAAAGGTTATGCCGACGGATCATTGGGATCGGAAACCGCATATTTTTTTGACGCATACACAGATGCGCCGAATTCACACGGCCTGCTGAGCGATGAAATGCATCCAGTTTCGGCCATGCAGCAGCGGCTTCGCGGCGCAGACGCTGCCGGATTGCAGATTTGCGTTCACGCCATCGGCGACCGCGCGATATCCATGACGCTGGATATATTTGCGCAGATCGAGAAAGCTAACGGCAAGCGGGACCGGCGCTGGCGGATCGAACATTCGCAGCACATGGCGGCCAAAGACTTTGCGCGCTATGCGCGGCTGGGGGTGATTGCTTCCGTCCAGCCTTACCACGCTATTGATGACGGTCGCTGGGCTGAGACACGAATCGGTCCTGACCGCATCAAGCGCACTTATGCTTTTCGAACCTTTCTGGATAACGGCGTGAAGTTGGCTTTTGGCACGGATTGGTCCGTTGCGCCCTTGAGTCCGATGTTGAGCCTCTATGCTGCTGTCACACGCGCTACGCTTGACGGCAAAAATCCCAACGGCTGGGTGCCGGAACAAAAGCTGAACATCACGGAAGCTATTGAGGCATACACCATGGGTTCGGCCTACGCGGAATTTCAGGATAAGGAAAAAGGATCGATCACGCCGGGCAAGCTGGCGGATTTTGTTGTTCTCTCCGATGACATCTTCAAGATCCCGCCCGCGGCCATCAAGAACGTGAAAGTGGAAGCGACGTACCTGGGCGGCAAACTGGTGTATGGCGGGCTGGAATAACTGTTGTGTAATCCCGAGCAGAGCGAGGGATCGCTATCGCCATTCAGGTATAGCGCAAGCCAACATCCCTAAAACTAAATCCTTGCCAACAGCGCGTTTCAATTCAATAAAAAGCCGCCTCTCGGCGGAAACGCAACTTCAAAGCATCGCTGTTATAGGTTCCCTCGCTGCGCTCGGGATTACACACACAAAAAATAAGAAGCCCCGAGTTTTGTGGTTGACCCATTCACCTCGCCCAGCGGTTCGCTATAGACCCTTGCCGACCAGCCTTCTTTGCCTTAGTTCCTTGCGAAACTCACAAAGTGCGGTCTTTAATCAGCTTGCGCTGAAGCTTGGGCTCCGGGCTTACCGCCAACCGGGTAAATCGGTCAACACCTCGGGGCTTCTATCTTTGCCTTTAAACATTTCACGTTCTCCTCAACCAGCAGTTCGCTGAATAGACCCTTGCCGGCCCTCCGTCGCTTTACAGCTTGCGCTGTTGCGAGGTGACCTTGCTTGGGACCCGGACTCGCCGCCAACCGGAAAAACTTTTGAAATGTCAAAGAACAATTGTGAATTTACGCGCTTCAGATTTTAAGTCAAACGGATTTTTGCAGGTATAACTCGCGCGAAATCAGCAGCTTGCAAGCCGTCCACAGGCGGCTCTACAGAAATCGGTGCAGCCGGTTAGTGAACTTCAATATCCATGCGGGTGCGGTGCGGTTTTTGCGATTCTTACGAATGTGAAAATGTAAGGAAAAATCAATGTTGATGCGGAGAAGAAAAAGCAGCTCTTAGCTGTTAGCTCTTAGCCCTTAGCTTGTTCGTTTGGGCGCTTTGCTGATTCGATGATGAAAATCAGTCGGTCTTAGTGCCGGTCTGCATTGTTGGGTTTCAGAGAACATCTCTGATATCAGTCGGTGCTCTGAGAACCGGGAGAACGAGAAGATGCTATAGCTCAGTAGATAGAGCTAAAAGCTAATGGCTAGCAGCTGCTCCTTCCTCACGCTGCTCCCGCTTTGCCGGTCCAATCACCCAGCAGTTCCACTTCGCCGGCGGGATTGCGGATTTCCCGTGCGGGATGGAAGTTGATACGCTCATCGCGGCGGAAATAAGGGCAG
>JBARNL010000474.1:0-7256 GCA_049802955.1 Candidatus Angelobacter sp. | reverse complement strand
GCGGAATTGAGCAACGCCCTATACTCCGAAAGCAGACGCTCGTCGGCGATTTCATCGTAAAAGGCGAGCCACAAATGAATCTCCGCCGGCGTGAGCAGGATGTTCGCGTTCATTCCTCCAATGTTATGTGAGTTGCAATCCCACCGCCAGCATTCATGGACAAACAGCAGTTTGTGAGAATGATGGTGGCCACGTACGGAACCGAACTGCCGGCCGCTAGCCTTTTCAGAGCTGCGGGCGTTTCTTCCAGGGGCTGCGCCTCTAGCGAATGCTAGCGCAAAATGCGTGCTCGGCATCGCTCATGGGATCCAAGAGCATAACGCGCTTCAATTTCTGCATGGAGCAAGATTGAACTTAGGCTGGCAGAGCGCAGTCCTGCGCCGTTGCCAGCCAGATATATTTGCAATACACTTCAACCAGAAGTCAGCTCATGTTGCAACATCACGCCACGAATAATGGTAAAAGCGCATAAAAAGGCTCGTTTACGTTAAAGCCTGCCAGGAGCCGAACTGATGGGGAGTGCCTCCACCTTTCATCCCACCCGTAATTGGTTTGAACGTCTACCAGCCCAAGGGCCGACCCTTCGCCTGTATTGTTTTCCCTATGCCGGGGCGGGTGCAGATGTATACCGCAGCTGGCAGCAGTGGTTTCCTCAGAAGGTACAGATTTGCCTGGTACATTTGCCGGGGCGCGGGAGAGGCATGGGTGAGCAGCCTTTTGCGCAACTCCCTCCACTGGTGGCGTCAATTGCTGACCGCATTGACCGTGAACCCAGGCACACTTACGCCCTCTATGGGCACAGTATGGGTGCTCTCATTGCTTTCGAACTTGGCCGAGAAATGTTTCGCAGGCATGGTTATGGACCGGAGCATCTGCTGGTGTCCGGCCGACGCGCCCCTCAGTCGCCGACCGACGAGCCGGTGATATTCAATCTTCCTCACGATCAGTTTCTCGCCGAATTAAGGAGGCTCAACGGCACGCCAGCAGAAGTTCTTGACAATCCTGAAGTGATTGAACTTTTCATAACTACTCTAAGAGCAGATTTTGAGCTGGTTGACACTTACGAATATCGTCCTGGAGAACCGCTGTCATGCCCCATTACCGTATACAACGGAATAAAGGACATACATGTTCCCACGGAGAGCAGCCCTGCCTGGCAGGAACAGACTTCGAGCCATTGTAAGGTGAGATTGCTCAACGGAGACCACTTCTTTATTCGCAATCCAGATCAGGAATTCATTTCTGCATTCAAGGCAGACGTGCTGAGTGCCGTTCCTGATCTGCGGGAAAATGCGAAATAGTGACTTCCAACGCCGCTGCCCCGACCTATGGCGGACTCAGTTCACGTCCGGCAAATGACTTGGCGCGGAGCGCAAATTGGCTGCAGGCTAGGCGCACTGTGACAGCGCCGCTAGTGAGCATCATCGGAATGCGCGCATTTGACCAGATGGCGAGTAATAATGGTGGCCAGGGACGGAATCGGGATATTTAGGGGTATTGAGAACACGCAAGTTATTGATTCTACATCAGGCCCAAAGGGCTAAAACGCCCACAATGCCGGGTCGGCGGTACAAAAACGGTACAAAATTCAATTTGGCCCCTTCCTTTCTTTTGCACTCCATTTGCCCGAGTTTGGAACCCCGGCTATGCTCTGCGGCAATCCACCCCGACTGGTGGAGGGTCGCATGCTGAACATCTACACTCGACACTCTCTCGATTGCGAACATCACGGCGACATGGGTTGGAGGCGATGCCGTTGCCCTAAGTGGATTCGCGGTGTGCTCCCTAACGGGCGACCAATACGTACTTCCGCCAAGACGCGCAGCTGGGAACAGGCGGAGAAATTCGCCCGCAAACTGGAAGATGAGACTGATCCTCTGCGTATCGATCAAGGTGTCGGGGTGCCGGCCACCATCCGGAACGCCGTGGAGTTGTTCCTCAAAGATCAAGAGGCACGCGGCCTGCAGGGTTCCTCTCAGAAGAAATATCGTACTGTCCTCAAGAACCAGTTTCTCAAGTGGGCTGAAGAGCACAAGATTCTCTTGCTCAATCAAATCACCCCGGCAGATCTAACCGAATTCAGATCGACCTGGGATAACGGAGAAAGCACGACTCATCGCAAGCACGAAATCATGATGTGCTTTTTCAGTTTTTGCATAGGCAACGAGCATCTGCGCAAGAACCCAATGGCAGCTCTCAAAAAGCCCAAGACTCCGGTTCTCGTTCCCACAAACTATTTTCAGCCGGAGGAGTTCAAGAAAATCATCGACGCTACCTACGTGTATGACTACGGCGGCGGAAACGACTGTGAGTTTCGCGCATTACGGCTGCGGGCATTGACTTTGCTGATGCGGTGGTCGGGATTGTCCATCCTCGATGCAGTGACGCTTGCGGGCGACCGCCTATCGCAAAACGAAGAGAATGATGATCAGATCTTTCTGTACCGAGCTAAAACCAATGTCCCCGTGTACGTGGTAATTCCGCCTGATGTGGCGAAGCTCTTGCGTTCTCTGCCAAACATAAATCCCAACTACTTTTTCTGGTCCGGCAATGGGGATCCTCGTAGTGCCGCCAAAGCGTTTCAGCGCTCTTACTGGAAACTTTTTAAGTTGGCAAAAATATGTCAACCGGACGGCACAGGAAAACGTTGTCACCCACACATGTTCAGGGATACATTTGCCGTAGAGCTGCTGCTGGCAGGTAATCCGATTGATCAGGTCTCACTGCTCTTGGGGCACTCCTCAGTAAAGATCACAGAGCGCCACTACGCCCCATTCTGCAAAGCCCGGCAGTTGCAATTGACGGCCGCAGTCAAGCGCGCCTGGGCAAAGACTGAACCGGCGAAAGACCAGAAGACCGTGAAGCCAACGCGCTCCGCTCCTAAACGCAAAGATCAGAGCCATGGCGGGAGGATGGTTTCAATATCGGTTTAGGCCCCAACATTGGGTCGATCATGCCGATTTTCTTAGCCGGCGGTGAACCCGCTGAGCAACGCTCTCCGGAATGCGCCGCGTCACGTAGGCGCGACGGAATCTTCCTTCCTGTCCGCCGATTTGAATGACTCCCGGTTCGCTCTCAAAGAGCTTACGCACTGTTTTTTCGCTCAATTTCCATCGAGCGGCAAGCTCCTGGATTGAATAGTGTGTTTCGGAGGCCAAATCCATTGGCTTGCGCTTTTCTCCCGAGTCCGGAAGAAAGGAATTGTGATCGAGATTGTCTTCTTCGGTTCCTCCTCTCGACTGGACCTCATGGCCGTTTGAAGCTCGCAAATGACACCTCCTTCATCTATCAACTGGAATTTGCCTAACGTTCCGCCGATCCACGAGTCGCTCGTGGATTGTGCGAATACTCTGCAGAATGTGTAAAACACGACAGAAACTCGGTCAAATGCACAAAGGATTGTGCAATTTGATCGAACGTCTGGCCCCCGACGTGTGCTTGACCATCTCTAAGTGAGCAAGCAGGCGTAGAGGTGTCTTTATCAGGGGCAATGAAAATCTGCAGTCGCTCGTGGTTTTTCCAAGTGCATTTGACCGAGATTTGATTCCGGCTTAGGTTCTTCTCGGCTCAGGCAAGTTCCCTTCTTTTTGAGCCAGAGGAGACCGTTGTGTTTTCTTCCGTGCAAGATGTTCAGACAGGACTGTACCTGAACGGATATATCACCGACCAGATAACCACGACGACCGTTTATCTGGCTGCGAAGCTAAACAAACCCATTTTGCTGGAAGGGCCACCCGGCAGCGGGAAGACGGAACTGGCCTATGCGGTCGCCAAAGCAACGAATGCAGAAATTGAACGATTGCAGTGCTTTGAGGGGATCAATGAGGAAAAGGCTATTGGCAAGTTCGATGAAGCCCTGCAGAGGCTTGCGGTGGAGTTGCGTTCCAAGTCCGGACAGATGGATTGGGAGGCGGCCAAGGAAGAACTGCACAGCCAGAAATTCTTCAGCGCCGGCCCGCTGCTCCGGGCGCTCCAATACAAGAAACGGTGCGTACTGCTGGTCGATGAACTCGACAAGGTGAGCCAGGCATTTGAGGCGATGTTGCTGGAGTTGCTCTCGGTCTGGCAGTTGAGCATTCCGAAGTTGGGTGTGATCAAGGCCGAATCCGTTCCCTTCGTGGTACTCACATCGAACGAAGAGCGCAGAATCGGTGACCCGCTGCGGCGGCGAAGTTTTTATCTGCGGATCGAACATCCCACACCTGAACGAGAAGCCAAGATTCTTCAACTCAGAACTCCCGAGCAGAGCCCCGAGTTTCATCGTGGCATGGCTGGCCTGGCCAAGGCCCTACGAGGCTGGAGTTTGGAGAAGCCACCATCGATCTCGGAGATGCTCGACCTGTCACAAGCTCTCGAAGCCCTTGGCCAGGAACAAATCACGCCGGAAATGCGAGACATCCTTCTGCCTTTGTTGGCGAAGACCGAAGCGGATCGAAGAAAGCTTCTGCTGCGAGATGGGTTCGCGAGTTTGGTATACGACGCACGGCAACACAGCTTGGAGGCAGCGAGGGAATGAGAAGACTTGGGTTGTTGCTATTCATTTTCTCAACTTGGTCATGTTTGGCCCAAACGTGTCAAGGCACACGGCTGGAGGCCGAGTATTACGCGGCAGCCTATGCGAAGCACTATGGTCTTCCGGTCGACTTCGTCCGCGCGGTTATTGAACAGGAGTCGGGATGGCACACCTGTGCTGTGTCCGTGAAGGGCGCGGTTGGCCTCATGCAACTGATGCCGGAAACCGCGGCAAGCCTTGGAGTGAAGGACCGGTGCGACGTGAAGCAGAACATCTCCGGCGGAACCAGGTATCTGGCTTCGTTGAATCGCAAGTTTCACGGAGATCTGCGGCTCGTCGCGGCCTCCTATTACGCAGGCGAGCATGTGGTCGGAGCCCATGGTCTCACCTACTCGAACCGCGATGTGGTGGCGTACGTCCAGAGCATTCGGGCAAGGATGGAGCAGCAGAAAGTGATGCGGAGCGCAGCCGACTGCGCTCCAAGGAGAAAACGATGAAAATGTTGTTGGTTGTTATCTGTTTGATGACGGGCGACGCACAGGGGCAGGTAACCGTGTCTCGGGCCGCGCCGGAAGTGAAGACGGTGACCATTGAGGAAGGGGCCGTCACGGCGGTTTATCTAAGTCCGGGTTATGCGACTTCGATTAGGCTACCGGAAGAGATCAGTTCGGTTGTGGTCGGAAACCCGGCCAACTTCAAAGCGGAACATTCGGATTCAGAGCCGACACTGGTATTCCTGAAACCGATCACAACAAAATCAGCCGAGAGCAACGCTCTGATCACAACGAAATCGGGCCAGGAGATCAGCTTGCATCTGATTAGCGGAGGTCAGGGTGCGGCTCAATCGCGCATTGACTTCCTGCTGGAGTACAGGCGGGCAAAGAGCATGTTGATCAGCCCGGCCTCGAACCAGAGCTTTTTTGTGTCTGAGACCAAACCGCTTTCGCAAGTTCGAGTGGATGACGCGCGTGGAAACTCTGAGCAAGCTGATTCAATTGCTGAGGCACTGGCACAGCAGAAAGTGGTTGCCACTCTTCAGTGGGCTGGCAACGACCTGCAGGCAGCCGTTGGTGAATCTCTGAAATTCGGCCACCAAACGATCCTGGGTTTCTCGATTCTCAACCAGAGCAAGCGCACGATTGAATTGCTTCCACCACAAATCGAACTGAGTGGGCGCACAAGGAGTGGCAAGAACAAGCAGATCAAAGCTGAGCCCGTCGCGATTACGGAATACCGCATGACCAGCAGACGACTTGGACCGGGAGAGCGTGCCGATGGCGTAGTGGTCTTCGAACGTCCGGCGTTCAAGGAGTCGAGCGAGAAGATTGAACTGCAACTCGCGGAAGCCAGTGAGGTTGACCGACCACTGCTGCTGCCCATTCCATTCACTGCCACAACTCTTGGAGGTACACGATGAACCAGACTTCACAAAACGGATCGAGCACTGCGGTCACACTGGAAGACAAACAGCTACCACCCGGACTACCAGGCAATCTTGCAGGATCTTCCAATGGATCTAGCAAGATGCCTTACGTGCCGGAAAAGGGCAAGCAGGAGCCATTGCTCAAAGAAAGGGCGGGCATATTGCTGGCGGGTGCCGGGATTGTTGTTGCCGTCCTGCTATTGGCTTTTGGCCGCCTCGTTCATCCGCCCGCATCAGCGGGAAAGACATTCGTCTTCCAGCAGAAGAAGCCCGTCGAAGCTGTGGCACAGAGCACAGAGAGCAAGGTGCCAATCAACGATGAGGGCCGCTCGACCGACCAGCAACGCACTCAAGGCTCTGTCGGTCCGGAAGAAATTGCCAAGACCGCAACCAACCATCCTGAAAAAGCAGTGGCCGCGAATCTTGGGGCGATCCAGCCATTTGATGGTCAGAACTGGCAGCCAGCGGCCTATCAGCCAAGCGAGAAGACCGCTGGCTCGACCACCACGGATATTGACAGCGTGGACAGCAGACATGAGCGGGACGCGATGGAGAAGGCCTCGCTGGTGTTCGTGAGAAGCGCGCAAACATCGCCCGGCTCAGAAGCGACGGACAATCCGTCTCCGTTTGATTTTGGAATCGGTCTGCCACCGGGAACAAGATTGAGGGCCAGGATCGAATCGGCAGTGAGCACAGCGGTGCAAACACCGGTCATCGCAGTTGTTGAATACAACTATGAGCAGAACGGCGAAATCGTTGTTCCGGCAGGAGCTAAGGTATTTGGACACCTTGAAGCGGCGGACCGATCTGGATACGTCGGGGTGCGCTTTGATTCGCTGATGATGCCAGATGGATCTTCGCTTGGCATGGAGGCGGCCGCGACCGACCTCCAGCTTCGTCCCCTGAAGGGCAAGGTCGAGGGTAAGCACACTGGAAAGAATATCCTTGTTCGCTCGTTCGCCGGATTAGGTGAGATGACCGCGACGCTAGCTGGCAGAGGAAGCCTGAATCAACCGTTGAGCGATGGCGACCTGTTGAGAGCGCGCACCGCCGACAACATCGCCCAGGCATCGGATGAGCAGGTGGCCAGGCTTGCGGTCACCGAGCGCATCGTGGTCTCTGTGCCGGCAAATACTGAGATCTACGTCGTCCTGCAAAAGCCAGCGAAGACGGCAGTGCAGCCTCAATTGAAGGCATCGTCATCTCGGACCTCTTCCCCTTTGCCGAGCGGCGATCAGTTGCGGCAACTGCTCCAATTGCAGAAGGAACTTAGTCAAGAGACGAATGTCGCGAGTGCGAACCAATAAATCGCGTCAATTC